>CANRIY010000037.1 GCA_947630775.1 uncultured Clostridia bacterium
TGGGCCTTCACGGATTCGAACCGCGGACCGATCGGTTATGAGCCGACTGCTCTAACCACTGCGCTAAAGGCCCACGAGAACGCCGCTACATCGCAATGCTTGATTATCATAGTATAAACGGCGGCAAAAGTCAAGTGTTTTTTTGCCCTAATTTCGAATTTACGAAAACTTTTTTTCGACAAATTCTTTTTGCTTCGGAAAAGTTTCGGCAAAATCCCCTCTCACGGCTCTGTTATAATCTTTCCGAGAATCAAATTTTGCGGGAGGAATCCTTTTTATGAACATGGCGAGCTGCCGCAGCGGAAAAGCCCTCTACATCTATCTCTCCGGCGAGATCGACGAACATTCCGTAAAAGACATCCGCGAAGAGGCGGACAAGCTCATCGACGACAATGCGGGCCTCTCCCGCGCCGTATTCAATCTTGCGGGCGTCCGTTTTATGGACTCGACGGGGATCGGCTTTCTCATCGGCAGATACCGCAGGCTCAAGCGTTACGGCATGGGAATGTATCTCGAGGGCGCCGACACGGGGACGGATAAGCTCCTCTCCCTTTCGGGCGTCTACACGATCATGCCCAAGACACAGGAGACACTATGAACGAAATGCGTTTGAAATTTTTATCCCGCTCCGAAAACGAGGTGTTCGCGCGCAATGCGGTCGCCGCCTTTGTGCTGCCGCTCAATCCCACGCTCGACGAGCTGTCCGATGTGAAAACCGCCGTTTCGGAGGCGGTGACGAACAGCATCGTGCACGGATACCGCGGCACGGAAGGCTGGATCGAGCTCACCTGCCGCAGTGACGAAAGAAGTCTACATATCGAAATTTCCGACAGCGGCAAGGGGATCGAGGACGTCGGGAAGGCGCTCGAGCCCTTCTTTACGACGCTGGAGGACGAGGAGCGTTCGGGCATGGGATTCACGATCATGCAGACATTTATGGATGACTTTTCCGTAAGCTCAGTTTCGGGGAAGGGGACAAAGGTGACAATGAGGAAGGACTTTGCCTCCGGGGCGAGCAATGCTGGGTGAAGCGGAGACATTGGAACTCATCAGAAGCGCAAAACGGGGGTCGAACGACGCAAAAGAGGCGCTTCTCGTCCACAATACTTCTCTTTTGAAGAGCATCGTAAAGCGGTATTTAGGGAAAGGCGTCGAGTACGACGACCTGTATTCTCTCGCATGTATGGGGCTTTTGAAGGCGATCTCGGGCTTCGACGAGAGTTTTCAGGTGCGCTTCTCCACCTATGCGGTGCCGATGATCGCAGGCGAGATCAAACGCTTTTTAAGGGACGACGGGAGCGTAAAAGTTTCGCGCGCGCTCAAAAAGTCCGCGCGGGAACTCAACAGGTATATCGAGCACTACACGGCGGAGCACGGCTGTCAGCCGACCGTCAAAGAACTTGCCGCCGCCTTCAATATGGAAGAGGGAGAAGTCGTGTTCACGCTCGGCTCGGGGCGCATGCCCGTCTCCATCTACGAGCAGAGCGATTATAAGGACGAAAGAGCGGGTACCCTCGAGGACAGGCTCCCCGCAAAGGAAAACCCCGAGGACATGCTCGACAGGATGCTTTTGAAAGAGGCGATCGAAAAACTGCCCGAGCGGGAGAAGAAGATCGTCGTTTTGCGCTATTTCAGAGACATGACCCAGAGCGAAGTCGCAAAGGCGATCGGCGTGAGTCAGGTGCAGATCTCGCGCATTGAAAGCCGTATCATTTCCCGTTTTAAGCACGATTTGACGGGCTGACACGGGGGCATGTCCGCGATCCCCCCTCTCGGGCTCTCTCTCGGCGCCCCTCTCAGGGGAGCTGGCGCGCTGCCCTTGCGCGACTGAGGGGTTTCCGAAACCCCTTTCCCCTTCGGGGACTTCCCCTAAGAGGGGCAGCGAGGGAACAACCGCGTCATCCTGAGACAGTGAGATGTACGAAGTCCGAAGAGCAATTCCCGAAGGATCCCGAAGAACGAAGTCCGTCCCTCGGCTCCCCTTGTAGGGGAGCTGTCACCGCAGGTGACTGAGGGGTTTCAAAACCCTATCCCCCGCTAACGCGGGGACTTCCCCTAAGAGGGGAAGCAAGAGGGGGGCGGCGTCATCCTAAGACAGTAGGAAGAACAGAGTCCACGGTTTCGTCACGCAAAAACACTTTTCAGGCGAGGTGTTGAAAATGCCCGAACCGAACGCGCTTTTTATCCCGCATACCGTTCCAGACGGACGGAAAGATAGGCCGCGGCTGCGAGCTTTACGGCGTCAGGCAGGAGATACGGGACGACGCAGAGCATGAGCGCCGCACCCACTCCCATGGGATCCGCCGCCCCGCGGTTATAGACCGTGAGGAACCATACCGTGCCGAAAAAATAACAGATTGCAAGCCCCGCGATCATTGCGGCGTAAAACATTCCCGTGCGTGCCCATTTGCCCTTTACGGGAAGATGCCCCGCAAGCGCGGGAAGAAGCGCCGCGAAGAGAAATCCCAATATGTAGCCGCCTGTCGCGCCCATGAGCGCGGGTACGCCCGCCTTGAACCCCGCAAAGACGGGGATCCCGACGAGCCCCATCAGGATATAGACGGCAACCGCCGCCATGCCGCGCCTGAGCCCGAACAGCGCACCCACCGCCGCGACCGCAAAGGTCTGCAACGTGAAGGGGACTTCCCCGATGGGCAGGGAGATCCAAGCGCAGACGGTGATGAGGGCTACGCCGAGGGCGACCGAGGAAAGCTCCCTCGCCGCGCCGTGAAAGCGCTTTGTTTCGGCACTCTTTTTCATGCCCTATATCATAGCACACAATTTCGGAATTATCAAGTAGAAAATCGAAAAAACGCCCCTTCCCTTTTGGAAAGAGGCGGCTGTATTATCACTTTGGAATTAGAAATTCGGGATCTCGACGGCCGTCTTGCCGTAGTCGGAGAAAATGATCTCGTACGTCATGCTCATTCCGTACTCGGAGGCGGAAAGCTCCAAGAGGATCATCCTGATCTTCCCGTCCTCAAACTGGATGGTACGCTTCGTATACGTCCTCTCCCCGACCGTCTTTTCGGCGGTACTCACATAGTACTCCCCGTTTTCGTCATACGTATATTCCTCAAATGCGCCGAGGGCCGCAAGCTCCTGTTCGGCAAACCCCTGCGGCGTATTCTGTTGATATTTCTCCCCGCCGACGTCCGTGGTTTTGGTATTTTCGTCGTCAATGTAAACATATCCGCTTCCCATTTGGAAAAAGTATTCTTTCGACGTAAAGGGAAAGGATTCGGAATCGAGCTCGATCGAAACGGTCTTTTTGATCCGATGATTTTCGAGATCCCAAAGATATTCGGTTTCCATTTCCATAGGATAGAGATCCGATTCGTAGTTCACAGTCATGTTTATCGTGACATTTATGTACGGAAGTTTGATTTTTTCCGCCCACATGTCCGCCGTGACATGCGGATCGCCTTCATAGAGGCGGCTTCCCTCTTTCGGGATGGTTACGGTCGTCGTGCCGTAGTTGGAAAAGACATATCTCTGCCAACTGCCGTCATTGCCTTCCCCGTAAAACTCGACGAGGTTCCCGTTCTCGATCCTGACCTCGCGCTTGACAAAATAATCTTTCCATTTCTCCTTATCGAGGATATCGGTATAATGCCCTCTGGGGGCTTTCCCGACCACGGTCGTCACGTATTTCCCCGTCGTCTCGTCATAGGTATAATCCTCAAATGCGCCGAGCTCAAAGGTGATCGCCGCGGATAAGCTGAAATATTCTTTATCGCCTTCCCCGCCCGTTCTTTTGTCCCAAGGATCGCCTTCCCCGCTGCGGCTGAACATGTAGGGAACGCCGTCTATCTCCGCATAGACGGAATCGGATACGCCATCGAGATCGTGAAAGATCCGACGGTTCGCCGCGTCGATTTTGAGGATGTCATAACGCTCTTCGGAAACTGGTTCATCGGAGCCATCGCCTTCGGAATCTGCCAACGCCGGCGCAAAAGTCAATCCCGTTTCTAAAATTGTAACGTTTGAGAACTCCTTCAACTGTGCGAACTCTTCCCAAACCTCTTGTGGCGTCTTTTGGACGGCGGGACCGCCGCCCGCGGGCTCTTGATTCTCGGTTCCCTCGTTTTCGGTCCCCTCGTTTTCGGTTCCTTCGTTTCCAGTGGGCGTGTTCGGTGTGCCGCACGCCGCCGCCATTCCGCAGACGAAAACGCTCGCAAGCGCTATCGTCAACAATCTTACTTTTTTCATAGATCCTCCCGTAAAAATAAAATTTGCACGATCAACAGTTCGCATTTTCACACAAAAATGACGAAACTATTAAAAAATCTATGCACCCTCTATTTTACCCCCCCCGAATTTTTGTCAAGTGTTTTTTGATATAAAATCGGCTTATGGCTTGAAATCTTTTTCTCAAACCGTAAAAAAGTTATCAACGGGTCGAAAGAAGCGGTGATTGAGCTTGGCTCCCCCCGTCATTCCGCCCTTGGCTCCCCCCCGAGGGGGAGCTGTCACCGCAGGTGACTGAGGGGGTGCCATTCCAAATAGCGTCACCCTGCCCCCCGCGCGCTTCTTTTTATGCGCCAAGGGGCGGCACAAGTGCCGCCCCTTGGTTCGAAGTCATTGAACTTTACAGATACTTTTTCAAATCAGACCGGTCGGTCTGCTCCCACGGGTAGCTGTCCCTGCCGAAGTGCCCGTAGGACGCCGTTTCCGCATAGATGGGACGGCGCAGCCCGAGTTTTGCGATGATCGCGGCGGGACGGAGATCGAATTCCTTTTTCACGATCTCGGCGATCTCGTCGTCGGGAAGTTTTCCCGTGCCGAAAGTATCAACAAATACCGAGACGGGACGGGCGACCCCGATCGCATAGGCGACTTGCAGCTCCATCTCGTCCGCAAGCCCCGCATCAACGACGTTTTTGCAGATGTACCGCGCCATATAGGTCGCGCTCCTGTCCACCTTGGTGGGATCTTTCCCCGAGAACGACCCGCCCCCGTGCGGCGCCCTGCCGCCGTATGTATCGACGACGATCTTCCTTCCCGTGAGTCCCGAATCCCCCTCGGGACCGCCGATCTCGAAGCGGCCCGTCGGATTGATGAAGTATTTGGTATTCTCATCGAGAAGATCTGCGGGAATGACGGCCTCCACGACCAGCTTTTTCATGTCCGCATAGATCCTCTCCTGCGAGACTTTGGTGTTATGCTGTGCGGAGATGACCACCGTGTCCACGCGGACGGGGGTCTTGCCGTCGTACTCCACGGTGACCTGCGTCTTGCCGTCGGGACGGAGATAGTCGACGATCTTTTCTTTCCGCACCTGCGCAAGGCGGAAGGCGAGCTTATGGGCGAGCACGATGGGAAGGGGCATGAGCTCCTCCGTCTCGCGGCAGGCATAGCCGAACATCATGCCCTGATCGCCTGCGCCGAGGGACTGCCCGTGGATGAGCGTGAGGATCTTGCACTTGTCGTAGGCAAAATCCCCCGCATAGTACCCGATGCGCTGAATGACGGAGCGGGCGATTTGTTCGTAATCCACGCTCGCCCGCGTCGTGACTTCGCCCGTGATCATCAGGGTGTTGTAGGCGGCGCAGCATTCCACCGCCGCGCGGGTGTTCGGATCCTGCTTCAAGAGTTCGTCCAAAATGGCGTCGGAGATGTTGTCGCACACCTTGTCGGGATGCCCTTCCGTGACGCTCTCACTCGTAAAAAATCTTTTCATATGCGTTTCCTCTCTGTTGTTCCCTATTATTATAAAAACTGCGCCCGCAAAAGTCAACCGAAAATGACAGATCTTTCTTGACGAGTCTATGATCTCAGCTTTGCCCCAAGCCTTCCCCCTTCGGGGGGGAAGGTGGCGCGGCTGCCCTTGATCGACTGAGGGGTTTCTCGCTGCCCCTTTAGGGGAAGTGGCGAACAAAGTGAGCCAAAGGGGTTTGGAAACCCTATCCCCCGCTTCGCGGGTACTTCCCCTAAGAGGGGAAGCAAGAGGAGCGATGGGGACGACCGCCCCCTGTCATTTCGAGCAAGGCGCCCACGGCGAGTAGCCGCGGGCGCCGCCGTCGAGAAATCTCGGCATTCAAATGCGGTAGAGATGTCTCGACAAGCTCGACATGACGTAATCAGAACGACACCCCCTCAGTCACGCAAGGGCAGCGTGCCAGCTCCCCCTCAAGGGGGAGCCAAGGAACCCCATCAGTCGCCTGCGGCGGAGCCTCCCCCCAAGGGGGTAGGCCTCGATGTCCCGCGTCATCCTATCCCCGCCGCATGCAAAGAGCGCCCGCCGACTGAGTCGGCGGGCGCTGCATTCGAAAATTTTCCTTTTTCAGTAGCCGTAGCGATAGTTGAGGCGTCCGATGGGGGCGCTGTCGCCCGTGCGATAGAAGTCGAGGTAAGGGTAATTTCCCGCCTCGTTGATCTGCACGTTGTCGGTCACCTTGAACTCGATGTCGTAATTCGCGCCGCCGAGCCCGAGATCGCTCAATTTTACCCGTACGACCATCACCTTGCCCGATACAAACACGTCGCCCATGCCCGTCTCCTGCAGTCCGCCCGCGGTGGCGTGGGAGACGGACGTCTTGCCGTTTTCCACCCTTCTGCCGATGACGTAGTCGTAGCCGAGATAGGTCTCTTTTGCGTTCCGTGTCTTGATCCAAAGGTTCATCCAGTTGGTGTCGCCCGCCTCATAGGGGGTGATGTCCTCCGCCGTCTCGACGCGGAAATAGAGATAATTTGCGTCCCGTGCGACCTGCACGGAGGCGATGTCGTTCCTGCCCGAAGTATCGGTGATCCTGTCCTTTCCCGCAAAATTCACGCAGTCGCGGTCGGCACAGTCGCCCGTGAAGTCGGCATACTTTGCGGCGACCGTATTCCAGAGCGGGTCGTCCTTCGTGATGTCGATCGTCGTCATCGGATAGATGTAGTGCTTCGCCTCTTTGTAGTTATTCTCACGGATGAGCTTCGTTGTGAGGAGATAGCCGTTATCGCCGAGGTTTTCGGAGGGCTCCAAGTCGCGTGAGAACTCCGCGTCGAAGGTGTCGACGGTGTAGTATACCCCATTTTGGTCGATGTACTTGGTCGCGACCCACTCGTTCCAGCCCGTGAGGAAGGTAAAGCGGGCGTCTTCCTTATTGTCGAGCACCGTTTTCCACTGGCTCTGATAGTTGAGATCTTCCCGATAGCGGGCATGGTCGGTGAGATCGGCATCGAGGCTGTATCCCCTGCCCTGCGTACCGAGCGTGTCCGAAAAGCGGACGGTCACATGCTGTGCGACGGAGACGTTCACCCACCCGTTGTGGGAGGGCTGACGCTCGTCGACGCCGTTCGGCACAAACTCGATCCACGGGATCCCGTTTGCCTCATACGGCTCGTTGGGCCATTGGCGGCAGCGGAATTCGAAGCGGTCGTAGATCGCCTTCTCCACGGGATCGTTGAGGTCAAGCCCGTAGTTTTCGGCATAGTAGTAGTTGCCGTACATCGTGATGATGGGCTTGCCGTCGGGCGCGAACCAAAGGGAGCTGTAAGTATCATCCTTATAACAATAATTATAAATCGTTTTCAGCTCGCCGAGATACCCTCCGGGGGAAGCCGCAGCGTAGTACATGATCTTGGGGACCTTCCAGCCCGCCGCCTGATATTCGAGGAGAACTTTGAACAGGACGTCTGTCACCGCCTGATAGGTGTAGCCGTTGGTGGCGTCGAAGACGAGAAAATCGATCCCCGCAAGGCAGAACATCTCCACCTGCTTGCGGATCACCCACTCGTCGGTGGAGTTGTAGTACCCCCACACGGGTTCGCCCCAAAAGTGCCATGTCTCGAGCGGGGAAGTTTCGTTATCGACCTGAAAGGCGTCCAGATTTTTGCCGTCGTCCGTGATCTTGGTGATGTCGTAGATGCCGTTTTGCCGCGAGCCGTTGTTCTGCCCGAGCCAGAGGAAGTAGAAGAGCCCAACATAGCGGTCCTCATTCTCGATCCCGTCGGCGGTGAGGATGGTCCTGCCGTAGTCGTCCGTGCCCGTGATGTTGTACACGGCGTACTCCTGCGGGGAGAGGCCGCGCGTGTCCTTGACGCGGAGAGATTCGTCGTATCCCTTGAAGCCGCCCGTGGTCTCTCCTTCCCCGCCGTTGCCGCCCGTCCCGCCGTTGTCATCGGTGTTGCCGCCGTTCGTTTCGCCGTTGTCATCGGGAGCGGTACTTCTTTCGCCGCATGCGGCAAAGGAAAATACCATCATCGCCGCCATGCCGAGCATGCCAATTTTTTTGAAAAGTTTCATGCGGTCTCCTTTTTGAAGAGCGCGCCCGCACCGCGGGCGCGCCTTCGGTTTTCAGTAGCCGTAGCGATAGTTGAGGCGGCCGATGGGAGCGCTGTCCCCCGTGCGGTAGAAGTCGAGATAGGGATAATTTCCCTCCTCGTTGATCTGCACGTTGTCGGTCACCTTGAACTCGATGTCGTAATTCGCGCCGCCGAGCCCGAGATCGCTCAGTTTGACCCGTACGACCATCACCTTGCCCGAGACAAACACGTCGCCCATGCCCGTCTCCTTGAGGCCGCCCGCGGTAGCGTGGGAGACGGACGTCTTGCCGTTTTCCACTCTTCTGCCGATGACGTAGTCATAGCCGAGATAGGTCTCTTTTGCATTCCGCGTCTTGATCCAAAGGTTCATCCAGTTGGTATCGCCCGCCTCATAGGGGGTGATGTCCTCCGCCGTCTCGACGCGGAAATAGAGATAGTTCCCGTCCCGTGCGACCTGCACGGAGGCGATGTCGTTCCTGCCCGAAGTATCGGTGAGGGTTAGGCGCTTGTTGGCGCGCACGTCGGTGCAGTTGCGGTCGGCGCAGTCGCCCGTGAAGTCGGCATATTTTGCGGCGACCGTGTTCCAAAGGGGGTCGTCCTTCGTGATATCGATCGTCGTCATGGGGTAGACGTAGTGCTTCGCTTCCTTGAAATTATTTTCGCGGATGAGCTTCGCCGTGAGCATGTAGCCGTTGTCGCCGAGGTTTTCGGAGGGCTCCAAGTCGCGTGAAAATTCGGGGATGAAGGTATCGACGACGAAATATTGGCTGCCGTCGAAATTCTTCTGCGCGACCCACTCGTTCCACCCCGTGATGAAGGTAAAGCGGGCCTGCTCCTTATTGTCGAGCACCGTTTTCCACTGGCTCTGATAGTTGAGATCTTCGCCGTAGCGGGTGTGATCGGAGAAGCCCGTATCGAGGTCGTAACCCCTGCCCTGCGTGCCGATCGTGTCCGAAAAGCGGATCGTCACATGCTGTGCGACGGAGACGTTCACCCACCCGTTGTGGGAAGGCTGGCGGTCGTAAAAGCTATCGGGCACGAATTCCATCCACGGGATCCCGTCCTCTTCGAAAGTTTCGGTTGGCCATTGGCGGCAGCGGAACTCGAAACGGTCGTAGATCGCCTTCTCTTCGGGATCGTTGAGGTCGAGCCCGTAGTTCTCCGAATGATAGTACTTGTTGTACATCGTGATGATGGGTTTGCCGTCGGGCGCGAACCAAAGGGAGCTGTACGTGTCGTCTTTATAGCAATAGTTGTAGATGCTCTTCAGCTCGTTCATGTAGCCGCCTTCGGTGCCCGCGGCGTAGTACATGATTTTGGGGACCTTCCAGCCCGCCGCCTGATATTCGAGAAGGACTTTGAAGAGGACGTTTGTCACATTCTCGTAGATGAAGCCGTTGGTGGCGTCGAAGATGAGGAAGTCGACTCCCGCAAGGCAGAACATCTCCACCTGCTTGCGGATCACCCACTCGTCGGTGGAGTTGTAGTACCCCCACACGGGTTTGCCCCAGAAGTGCCCCGTTCCGTTCGCGGGCGAGGTGCGGTCGTCCACTTGGAAGGCGTCCAGATCGGTCCCGTTCTGCGTGATCTCCGACATATCGTAGATCCCGCCGCGGCACCATTGCTCCTGCCCGAGCCAGAGGAAGTAGAAGAGCCCTACATAGCGGTCTTCGTCTTCGATCCCGTCGGCGGTGAGGATGGTCCTGCCGTAGTCGTCCGTGCCCGTGATGTTGTACACAGTGTATTCCTCGGGGGAAAGGCCGCGCGTGTCCTCTACGCGGAGAGATTCGTCGTACCCCTTGAAGCCGTCCAAGGTCTCGCCGCCGTTGCCGCCGTTCGTTTCGCCGTTGTCATCGGATTTGTTGCCGCCCGTGCGATTGCATGCGGCGAAGGAGAATACCATCATCGCCGCCATGCCGAGCATGCCGATTTTTTTGAAAAGTTTCATGCGGTCTCCTTTTTTGAAGAGCGCGCCCGCGGTGCGGGCGCGCTCCCAATTTTACTCTCTACGCTTTCTCAGGCAGACGATGCAAACCGCGCCGATCATCACAAGCGCCGCAAAGATGCCCGCGCCGATCGTGATCACGCTGCCGCATCCGCCGTCAGAATCTTCGCCGCCCGAACCGCCGTCGGGGTTATCGCCCGAGCCGCCCGAACCGCCGGGATTTCCGCCGGGCTGATCGCCCGAACCGCCGCCGGGGGTGTTGCCCGAGCCGCCGCCGGGGGTATTTCCCGAGCCGCCGTCCGCCGATACCGTGACTTCGATCGAGATCACGTAATAGCCTTTATCGCCATAGTCGACCGTGACGGTCTTTGTTCCGGCAGTCGTGCTGCTGAAGCCCTTGATATCGGCGTCGATGACATTGATATCCTCTTCGCCGCCGTCTTCATAACTGAAGTGCAGCACGAATCCTGCGGGATCGAATTTGTCGCCGATCTTATAGGTCGTCTTGGTGGGCATGGACTTGACCGTGATCGCGTCTTTTGCGACTTCGCCGCCGTCCTGTTTGAGGACGCGCATCCAGCCCATACCGTCGTCATTGTAGAGCATGATGTCTTCGTTGAGGATGGCATGAGGAACTTTCACGAATTTCGTGCCGGGTGCAGCGGGCCATTGGTCTGTGCCATCCGAGGAGGTGTACCAAGTGAATCCCTTGAGGAGCTTGACCGTCTCCACGACTTCGGATTCGCCTTCCACATAGTGGGTATTCGGATCGTTCGAGCCGTCGGTCGTACCGTCTGCCCAAGTGCTCCAGACGAGCTTGGTGCCCGAGAAAGTGAGGGTGAGTTCCTGCGCATAGAAGCCGACCCATGCGAGCCCATCATGGAGATAGTCTTTTGCGGGTTTGCCGTTGATCTCGATGTAATCGAGCACGTGATCCTCATCGCCCCAGAGCACGATCGCCTTGGTGTCGTTGGTGCTGACGCCCGCGATGCTGACGGGAATGGTGAGGTTGGGGGACTGCTTCTTGGAGACAAATCCACCGCCGCTCTGCCAATCGACCGTGATGCCGCCCCAAGTGGAGGGAACGATCTTCACATTGAACTTCGCTTCGAGGCCCTGATAGCTTACGGTGATCTCCTTGGAGTCTACGGGAGCGTAAGAATCCAGTTCGGGCGCGGAAAGGAGAGTCGCCGCGTTTTCGAGTTTTTCTCTGCGTTCGCCGTCTGCGCCGCCCGTATAGACGAGTTCGACTTCGATCCCCGTGAGGTCGACCTTCCAGTCGCCGACTTCATATTCGGTTTTGTCGGGGCCTTTGACGATCTCCATCCCCGTGAGCTCTTCGCCCGTGACGGTGATCCGGATGTCGTCGGTGCATTCCTGATAGGTGACGGTGACGGTTTTTTCGCCGCTGTCCTCGAAAGAGATTTCGCTGAGCATGCTGTTTGTTACGGGAATCGTCCTGTCGGCGGTGCCGTCCAAATAGTGCGCAGTGACGCTGATCTTGGATGTGTCGATCTTGTCGCCGATGGCGATGCTGCCGCCGGAGTAGGCCGCATCGATCGAGGAAGCCAACTTCTCCCAGTTCGTGGGACTGAACCACATGGAGACGTCATGCTTCAAGACGGCGTTTTCGACAGGATAATACTTATCGTCTACGTTTTTGCTCTCCTGATCGTAAGCAAAGTTATCGCCTGCGGCAGTGATCCATTGGAAGCCCGCCAGGAAGGTGACTTTCGTGAGGGAATTTTCATAGTTGATGCCACGGAACTCGAAGACATAGTGACCCGAATTATAGACCCCCAAATTGATCGTTTTGGGGCGTTCGGCGATCCAGTCCGCAAGCGTCTTTTCCGTGCCGTCTACCGTAACTTTGATGTATTGGCTCTGGCGCTGCGAGGTGAGGCTCTGGATGGACATGATGTTGACGTCCTGTTTGAATTCCTCAACGCCCGTAAAGGATACTTTGAATTGAAGCAAGTTGCTGCCGGGGACAAGGGTCTGGTCTTTGTCGTATTCGATCTCCATGCCCGTGGTAAGATCGGGGTCGCCGACGGTGACGGAGAAGTCCGCCTCCTGCGTGACGCCGAGCTCGGTATAGGAGATCTTGCCCTCTGCGGTGCCCTTCGTCCACGTGTCAACGGTGACCTTATATTGGTCGGACGTGAGCGTCGTTTCGCTCTCGTCGCTGTACTTCGCCTTGACCGTGATGCCCGAAAGGTCGGGCGATTCGTACTGATTTGCGGTGAGGTTTTCCGCGCCCGTCACTTCGAGCGCGCTGAGCGTCCTGCCTGCGGCCTCCACGGTGACGGTGACCTGCTGCGCTTCGAGATCCTGATACCTGACGGTCGCCTGCTTCTGCCCGGCGCCGTCCGGTTCGAACTCGACATCCAGCCATTCGCTCTTGATATCCACCTGCGAGCCGTCGAGCAAGGTCGCCTTCGCCTTGAGCTGGCTCACATCGAACTCGCCGCCGAGGGTCATTTTGGCGTCTTCCGCCGTCACGGTGAATGCCTTCGCCCTGCGCAGCCAGCCCTTTTCATTTCCGTTCCAGAGAACGACGTCCTCTTCGAGCGTGGCGCCTTCGCAGGGAGTGCAGGTGCTCATATCGGTGCCTGTGCCCCATGCTACCGTCGTGGTAGACATAAGCCAGGTGAAGCCTTTCTGAATGGTGAGCACTTTCAGACTCGTCAGCGGATTGGGGCTCTTATTGGAGCAGAAGCCGAGCGTATAGTTCCCGAATGCGCCGCCGAGCGCCCACCAGTCGAAGGAGCCCGTCATCGTCGAGATGGCTACCCCGTCGAACAGCACATGATCGCTGATGTTGCTCTTGACGACGGGGTTGCTCATGTCCGAAATGAAAATCGTGTTCGGTGCGGGCGCATTGGTGAACGTAAAGTCGATGCGCATCTGCGATTCGGCACCGTCCCAGTGCGTTCCTACGCCTTTCTGTTCATGGGGGGCTTCATACTTGACCGCCATTCCCTTTGAATTATCGGCGTTCGCGATCAAACTGTTGTTCCCGTTCAGGATCATGCCCGTTGCGACCGCTACGGACGTGAGCAACCCTGCGGAGAGCAACAGGATCCCGATGCGTTTTGTTTTTGCCTTCATAAATTTTCCTCCATAAATTTTTATTCTTTGACAGCGCCCACCGTAATTCCGTCGATCAACTTGCGTTGAAGGAAGAAGAAAATGAGCGCCGGAAGAACCGACATAAATACACCCGCCGCCATCACGACGGAGTTTTCGGATACGCCGTCCAAAACGGTCACTTTATAGATCGCGACCGCGAGCGTATACTTTTCGGGATCGGTGTAGTAGAAGAGCGGCTGGAAATAATCGCCCCAGCTCGAGCCGAACGCGCCCACCGCCACAAA
>CANRIY010000038.1 GCA_947630775.1 uncultured Clostridia bacterium
CCAGAAGCCGCCTTCGACCGTGGTGTAGACGCCGTTGGCGTTCGGGAACATTGCCTGGCAATAATAGAGCTGGGAGACGTTTTTGAGCATGCCGCCGAACTGGTACAGGAAGAAGAACACGATCATGATGATCCAGAACTTATCCTTGAAACAGATCTTTGCCTGCTGTTTGATCGGGACCGCCTTTTTCTTCTGTTCGACGACTCCCGCCGTGAAGGATTCTTCGGTGATCCGCTCACGCGTGAAGTAATACTCGATCAATGCACCGACCGCCGTCGTGATCATGAGCGCGATGATGAAGATCTTCCAGTGATTGTACGACGCTACCTGATCGTAGATCGCGGCGTTGTTCGCGTTCGTATAGTAGGACAATTTGCTCATGTCGAGCCCCTCGACGCTCCCGCCGAATGTTGCAAGCAGGGCAACGGGGATCGCGAAGTAGTCCATGTTGAAGTACGCCTGCAGTTCCGCCGAAAGCCCCTTCACATAATCCGCATCGAAGACTGCCAAGGCGCCTTCCATCGTCTTGATGACTTCGGGATTCATCTGATACACAAAGAGCATCCCGAGGAAGAAGGGCAGGATCATCGTGCACAGCCCCATCGCGGCGAGGGTCGTCGCGTTGGAGATCGTTGCGAGGAGCGAACGGTCTTTGCTGTTCCTCGTCGAGAGATTCACGAGCGCCGCGTGCGAGGTATAATAGACGGGATATGCGATCGCGAACCACAGATTGTACCCGATCGCGATCAGAACCAGCGTCGTCACCTGCTCGGAGGACGTCGTCGGGAGCGGGGAGAACACGAACAGCACCAAGAGCGCCAGAATGCTCAGCGGGATCGCCAAAAGAAGAAGCGGCCTCGCTTTCCCCGCACGCGTCTTCATGTGGTCCATGAGCCTTCCGACAAGGATGTTGCCCAAGACTACCATGACGACGGAAACGACAGGCAGCCAGGTGAAAAACCAGTTTGCCCAATTTGTAATGCCGAGAACATTCGACATATACATATTGAAATAGTTTGCGAGGACGCTGTTCGCGATGAGCGCGAGCGTCGGACCGATAAAGTATCCGAGCGCGCCCTCGGGGAAGATCTTCGGCCGTGCCGACTTCACCTTAGAAGAGAGGATCGGGGATTCGAAGATGCTTTTCTTTGCTGTTTGCTCTGTTCCTTCACTCATGCCGCTTTACCTGCCTTTTTTTGATTTTTCTTTTCAAGTTTTGCCTTTTCCTTTGCGGCCTTGCACTCCGCCTTCTCCTCCTTCGTCTTATGGAGGAACTGATGAAGGCCCTTGAAGAAGTGGCCGTCAAACATCCTGATGAGCCCTTCCATCTGGCGGCGGTTCATGCCGCCGAACTTCCCGAGGCCGCGCATGGGCTGATGCAAGGTGCCCATGACCATGGTATTTGCCGCCGCCCGCTTGCCGAATGCCTTGCAGAGCTTGATGGCGGCGCGGATCGCCCACGAGAAGAAGCGTCCCGTCCATCCTCTTGCGTATTTGAGGTCGCCGACCGTGCTGTTTTCGGTGACGGGGAGCCGTCTCTTCTTCTTGCCCGTATCCCGCTCGACCGTTCTCCCGAGGAGCGCAAAGTATTCCTCGTCACCCACGGCCTTGATCTCTCCCTTTGCATAGGAGGGGAATTCCGCAAGCTGCGGTTTAGGTTCGATGCCTTCCGCCGCAACGGTCGCCGTCAGGCGGATATCTTCGGAGGAAGCGCCGACCAAAACGGTATATTCGCCCGCTTCCGTCTGCCACGCATTGCTTTCGACGTCATAGAAGGCGAAGGTGCGCGCGTTGAAGCCCACGGTGACCCGCTTGCTCTCGCCGGGGGCGAGGGAGACACGGCGAAATCCCTTGAGCTCGAGGCGGGGACGGATGATCTTGCTCCCCGGCATGGAAATATAGACCTGCGCCACTTCGTCGCCCGCGGCGGCGCCCGTGTTCGTCACGGTAAAGCTCACGCCGTCTTTGGAGGCTTCGATGTCCGAATAGGCAAAACGGGTATAGCTGAGCCCATAGCCGAAGGGGTACTTCGCCTTGACGCCCGCCGTCGTGAAATAGCGGTAGCCGACGAACAGCCCCTCGCGGTACTCCGTGCTGTCCTTCTGCCCGGGGAAATAATCCGCGGAAGAGGTGGGAGAATCTTCATACTTCGCGACCCAGCTCTCCGCCAGTTTCCCGGAGGGATTGACCGCACCCGTCAGAATGTCGGCGACCGCTTCGGCGCCCGCCTGTCCGCCCAGTCCCGCATAGAGGAGCGCCGCCGCCCCCTTCGTCCAGTCCGTCTCCACGACGGAGCCGCAGGAGAGCACGACGACGATCTTCTTGCCCGTCGCGACGAGCCGTGCGAAGAGATCTTTCTGGTTTTGGGGAACGCCGATGTGTTCCCTGTCCAGCCCCTCCGCCTCGGAGAATTCGTCGAGCCCCGCAAAGTAGAGCACGACGTCTGCGGCCATCGCCGCCTTCACCGCCTTCTTCGCGAGCCCCTTCTTCTTTTTGCCGAAGCGGTTGAAGCCCCGCTCTTCCGCAACGATCTTGAGCGAAGTCCCCTTCAGGACTTCCGCCGCCGCGGAGAGCTTCGTCGGATTGACGATGGACGACCCCGCGCCCTGATAGCGGGGCTCGAAGGCAAAGTCCCCGATGACGGCAACTTTCGTGCCGCTCTTCAGGGGAAGGGTCCCGTCGTTTTCGAGGAGCACCATCGCCTTATCCGCACACTCGCGGGCGAGCGCATGGTGCGCGTCCACGTCGAAGGGCTTGATCTCCTTGGGATCGCTGAATTTGATGAGGTCGAGAATATGCAGAACGCTCTCGTCGAGGAGGCTTTCGGGGATCTGCCCCTCTTTGACCGCCTTCACAAGGTCGTCCGCGCCGTATTTGCAGGCGGGCATTTCGAGCTCGTTGCCGCATTTGAGTCCCTCGACGCGGCTGTTCGAACCCGCCCAGTCCGTCACGACGACGCCTTTGAAGCCCCATTCCCCTCGGAGAATGTCGAGCATGAGATGTTTGTTTTCGTTCGTGAAGTCCCCGTTGAGACGGTTATAAGAGGACATGACGGTATTCGTCTTCCCCTCTTTGACGGCGATCTCGAAGCCCGTGAGATAGATCTCGCGCAGTGTCCGCTCGTCGATGACGGAATCCGTCGTCATGCGGCGCAGCTCACGGTTGTTCGCCGCAAAGTGCTTGATGCAGGCGTTGACGTGCTTCGACTGGATCCCGCGCACGTACGCCGCCGCCATCTTGCCCGCAAGATAGGGATCTTCGGAAAAATATTCGAAATTGCGCCCGCAGAGAGGGTTGCGCTTGATGTTGAGTCCCGGGCCGAGCACCATGTCCACGTCCATGGATGCAGCTTCCGCGCCGAGCGCCTCGCCGACCCGCTCGCCGAGCTCCTCGTCGAAACTGCACGCCATGATGGAAGCCGTGGGGAAACAGGTCGCGGGAATGCTCTTATGGAGCCCCAGATGGTCAGCCGCCGCCGCCTGCTTCCTGAGCCCGTGAGGACCGTCCGAGAGATACATCTCGCGGATCCCGTACTGCGGATAGTCCCGCGTCTTGAAAAACGCCTTTCCGGTGAGAAAGTCCGCCTTTTCGCGGAGGGTCATCTTTTTGACGATTTCTTGCTTCTCCATGAATCTGACTCCTATATTTTTTTACATTTTAACAAACCCTGTGAGTTTATTGCGTAATTTGGCGTAAAGTGTCATGGAACAGACGCAACTTACAGCCGTCCGCCGTTCTCCGTTCCGCTCAAAAAATTCCCATAAAAAGACAGAACACCTGCAGATCCTGTCCGCAAGCGTTCGTCATAAGGGGGGATGAAGAAGAGGGAGTGGTCCGTCATTCCGTCTTCTGCCCGCATTATACATTAAAATTCCCTGCGCGGATCATTTGCGGCATAATTTGCTTTTTTTGTTACATAATTTGCAAAAAATTTTCTGTTTTTTCCATTTGATAGAAAATAACACCGTTTTTCACAAAAAAATGTTCAAAGATCACAGAGGGATCATGATGTCGAGGATGAAAGAATGCTCCCCCGCCTCGAAATTCATGATGCCGCCGTACTTTTCGACGATGAAGGCGATGCTCTTGACGCCGTAGCCGTGGCTCTGCTTGTCCTGCTTGGTCGTCTGCGGGAAGCCGTCCACGATCTTCACGGGCGCGCTCGTGTAGTTTTCGACCTGTATCTTTGCCATCTCCCCCACCTTACGGACGGTGAGGGTCAGGGTGCGCCGCTCCTGCTCCTCGACGCTCCTGAGGTGCTCGATCGCATTGTCGAGCGCGTTCCCGAAGAGGGAATAGATGTCCACGTCGTCGAGGCGGGACAGGAGGCTCCCGTCCACGATCGTGACGAATTCGATGCCCGCCGCATCGCACAGCATATGCTTTTGCACGAGGACGACGTCCAGCGTCTCGTTTCCCGTCTTCTGCATCATGCCGATCACGTTCAGGGAATCGATCGCCTCTTTGATCCATTTCCCGCCCGCTTCCGTGGTCTCCTTGCTCTGCATGAGCCCGAGCTGGTGTTTGAGATCGTGGTACTTGATGTTCATCGTGTCGAGATTCTGGCGGAACATCTCGTACTGGCGTCTGTCGTTCTGCCACAGAAGCTGGATGATGCGGATGTCCTCTTCGAGCTTTTTATTGTAGACATTGGTATATAGGCTGTCGAGCAAAACAAGCCCGCACACGAGCCCGAAGAAGATGTGGAAGAGGTGCAGATAGGAGTATTCCATGCCGTCGCGCAGGAGTTCCCGATCGGTAAAGAGATTGAGAACGATCAGGGCGACGACGATGAGCGTGGTGCTCAGAAGGAGCTTGATGTTGTTCGCGCGGAAGTTCTTCTCCTTTTTGAGGCGGGTCGTAAAGACGAAGTAGCAGAGGGAATAGACCGCCGCCATGCTCAGGATGTAGGTGAACGCATACAGCCAGTTGCCCTGCGGCACGCCGCTGCGGAACAGGACATATTCCCACAATTTGGAGAATTGGAACTGGATGTGCTGGATGACGTAGGCGCTCATGCCGAGGAAGAGCGCATTCCAGAAGTTCCCCTTAAAGCACAGCCAGACCGCCCCGACCGTCAGGACGGCGAGGGCGATATACCAAAGGCTCGCCGTAAAGTTATCGGGATTGTTCCCCACGCAGTACGGAAAGCTCCAGCATGCGAGAAGAATGAGTGCGAGGACGCTCCCGACGATGCGGAACACGGCATATTTGCGCGGCCGCAGGAGAGGAATGATCGGAAGAAAGGAGAGCAGGAGCTCGTAAGTGAACCCGTCCGCCGCGAAAAAGTTTATGATCTCTTTCCACATGCCCTTACCTCGTGTACTTCATGTACTTTTCCACGAATTCTTTCTTCTTATGGCGGCTCATGAGGAGTTCGTCCCCGCCCACCCGCACGATGTTCCCGACGACGGAGTCCACATAGCGGAGATTAACGAGGTAACAGCTGTTACAGCGGCAAAAGCTCATCCCCGAGAGCCGTTCCTCGAGGGATTTCAGGGAATCCCGCGTGCGGAGTTCCCCGCCGTCCGTCGTATGGAACACGAGATTGTGGCTCTCCACTTCGATATAGCGGATGGTGGAGGACGGGACGACTTTGACCTCCTGACGGGTGTTGATGACGATGCTCACGTCCGCCCCGCGGCGGTTATTGACCCTGTCTACGCACTTTTTGAGGACCTGCGTAAAATTAAAATAGCGCACGGGCTTGATGAGATAGGCGATCGCCTCTACCTCGTACCCCTGCACTGCATATTGCGGCATATTCGTGATGAAGATGATACAGCAGTCGCTCCCCATGCGGCGGAGACGCTTCGCGAGCTCCATGCCGTCGAGGAGAGGCATTTCGATGTCAAGGAAGACGATGTCGTACTTCCCGTTGAACGATTCGATGAATTCCAAGCTGTCCGAAAAGGCGTCGAAGGTAAACGAAAACGCACCGCTTTCGAGCGCCGTGCGCAGATAGTTCTGCATGACGGCAAGATCCCTTTGATTGTCATCGACGAGCGCGATCCTGATCAACCCTTCCATCGTTCTGGTCCCGCAAATCCTTTTTCCTATTCTATAACACTATTATACTATATTTTTTTGCCTTGTCAAGAGGTTTTTCGCGGGGCGGGATGCGCTTTCCAGAAGGGAATTCAGGCACGCTCCGGCGGACCGAAGTTCCCGCCGCTGCCTGTTGATTTTTTCAAAAAGGCGTGATATAATGAAGAAAACGGAGAACGGTATGACAAGAAAACAGAGCAAGCAGGAATTAAAGGAATACATCGAACACATCCGCGACAGCGAAGGCAACGCCGTCGTGGACGTCGCGCTCGGAGAAAACACCGAGCTGTACGATCCCCTCAGCCTGAAAGGGCAAAAAGATCTCAGCGGCGATATCTACGACTATATCGAGGCACAGACGAACGTGATCCCCGCCATCGTCCCCCTCCGCATCCGCTTCCACGGCAACATTGCGGAAGAGGAGCAGGAAGAGATCAAAAAGATGATGCACAGACACTATGTGATGAGATCGTTCGATGTCTCATGGGATCTTGTGGCGAATTTCAGAAAGATGTTGGTCCTCTGCATCTTCGGGGTGATCATGATCTCCGTCTATCTGTATTTTGCGATCACGGGCAGCCATGTCTTTGTCACGGAACTGCTTTCGATCGTCGGCTCCTTTTCCCTTTGGGAAGCGGCGGACGCCCTGCTGCTGGAACGTCCCCGCCTCCGGCAGGAGCACAGAAACATCGAGCAAAGCCTGAACGAGCACATCGAATTTGTCTGCGACTGAGGGGTTTCCATTAACCCTATCCCCCGCTGCGCGGGTACTTCCCCTCCAAGGGGCAGCAAGGGAGGCATCATCCTGAGCGTAGCGAAGGATCCCGATAAGCGGAGTCCGAACCCTTGGCTCCCCTCTTAGGGGAGCTGTCACCGCAACTCGCCAATCTTGGCTCCCCTCTTAGGGGAGCTGTCACCGCAGGTGACTGAGGGGTTTTTGAACCCCTTCGGCTCACTGCGTTCGCCACTTCTCCTAAAAGGGGCAGCAAAGGAGGCGTCATCCTGAGCGTAGCGAAGGATCCCGATACCTCATAATTTGACAAAAAGAAACGCGGGACGCAAGTCATTCAACTTACGTCCCGCTTGGCGCAGAGAAAGGGATATACATTGAGCTCCCAAATAAAGCGGAAGCAAATTATAAACTTAATAGATCCCATACACAAGTTTCATTTGACGATTCATATCTTCCGCAAGTTCAGCACTTGATTTACTTATATTCGATAATAATGCGTTTGCCATAATTTGATTAGAGATTTGTGCTTCTTGCATTTGATTCATTTTTTGTGTTTGTTCGGAAATCATGTCTCTTGTTGCTTGCGCTTGTTCGTTCATCTGCTTTGATAGTAACGAGAATGACTCAGCTAATGCTCCACCGAGTGCCTTCGTGGATTGATAAATGGTTTCTTCAATTTGATTTGACGCCATACGAATTGCTTCTACAAGCTGGTTTGTCTGCAATTGCCTATCAACAAGCTGCAAGGCCTCTTTCAAATCATCCGCCCGTCCTGTCTCAAAATAATAGATGATCAAATCGACATTTCCCCAATCACGAAAGTCGATTATTTTGTATACAATTCTGGCATTATCAATCAATTTCCGGCTGTCATTTTTCCTGGATTCTATGAAATTATCTAATTTCTCTTTCTCTTGTGGAGTGACCCATCGAAGTACGTCTCGAATTGAAGAAGGCGAAGGATACCATTTGTGAGCATCACTCCAATCTAAAAGGAAGCGCAAATAATCTTGATATATTTGAGAAATTATATCTTGAGAGTCGCTATAAAAGTCAAGTTTACCTTCGCCTAATCCGCAATCAGCTAATGAAATTCCTCCCTCAAGATAAGTTCCCAGAGGGAATTTGCGTTTTTTATCAAAACTTTGTATTTCATTTTTCATCTTAGAAATAAGATTTCGTTTTGCACATATCTGATTTTGCAAGTTGAGAAGTAGCCGTTTTTTAGCCCGTCTCTGAAAGAAACCTACGACTTCGTTTTGCTTTATTTCATATTCTTTTTGAAGCTCTTCCAATTTTTTTTCTGTTGCCGAAATTCTTTGATTAAGTTCAGCTTTAATCGTAGATACTTTGTACTCGTCCCATTTCCCAAAGTGCCTTTCTATAATCCGCTGTCGAGCATTATTGGTAAAATTAGCGTAGTATTTATTTATTAAGTTTTTCTTAGAACGTTCAATAGCATCCCAGTTTTCTGAAATAATAGACAATACACTGCGAATCGCATACAATTCGCTTAAGATTTTTGCTTTCGGGGAAGCATTTTCTTCCATTGTGGTTCTTGTGGGTAAATCACTTTTGGGATATTCCTCGGTTACATTTCCATCTTCGGAAATCCTATATTTGATGCGGCTTGCTCCGCATATCGGACATTGACGCGGCGCCTCTTCCTCTTCACTTGAGTAATCCCGTCTGCTCGTTTCGCCACATACTAAACATACAATATCACGCGTTCTGCTCATTTTTTATTCTCCTCGATATGTATTTATTAGAACAAATTATATCAGGTCTTTTGACCTAAGTCAATACTTTTGACCTGATTTGCTATATAATTTTTATATGCCATTTGTGGAAGTGCTCCGCCAACTTATGAAGGAAAATGATTTAAGTCAGCAAAAACTTGCTGATATTTTAGGTGTAAATCAAACTACGGTTGGGCAGTGGCTTTCCGGCAAAAAGAAACCGGGGTATGACAGCATTTGGCTTCTATATGAAAAGCTGGGAATTATGCCTAATTCTTTATTTGGAATTGACTGAAAAGCGAGAGCAAATGCTCTCGCTTATTTTTACATCAAAAATGGGACGTAAGTTCAACTTACGTCCCGCTTGGCGCAGAGAAAGGGATTTGAACCCTTGTATACATTCCTGCATAACACGATTTCGAATCGTGCGCGTTCAGCCGCTCCGCCATCTCTGCAAGCTTCTCTATTTTACACGATACCCGCGCAAAATGCAACCGATTTGCGCCGTTTTTTCTCATTTCTCCGAAAAATTTCCGCAAAATCGCTCCAAACGCCGCCGAAAAAAAGAAATATCTTGCAAAAACGCCGCGGATATGCTATAATTTTATTATGATCAAAAAACTTTTGGGAAAAATCGGCGCGGCGGGGCTCATCGCCGCCTGTCTGTTCGTCTCGGGGTGCAATTTTTCCTCGGGCAAGGGGCAGGGGCAAACAGAGCCGCCCGATCCCGACGCCTTCGAAACGTACGGCCCCCATCTCGATCTTGAGAGCGCCATGACGAAAAAGGGCGCCTGCGTCTCCCGTTATGACGACGGAAGCGACCGCGGCGCGCAAAATCTTGCCGCCCTCAACATCAGCTGGTATTACAACTGGGGCGCAAGTAAGCCTACCGATAAGATCGGTGCGGAATACGTCCCCATGATCTGGGGGGCGGGAAGCGTCAACGAACGCACCCTTTCGGGCATCCGCCAAGGCGTCGAAGACGGCACATACAAGCATCTTCTCACTTTCAACGAACCCGACGCCGCGACCCCGGGCGTCTCCTCGGGCGTCTCGGTGGAGACGGCGCTCTCCCTTTGGCCGCAGCTTGAAGCGCTCGGCGTGCCGCTCTCCTCGCCCGCGCCCACCTATTACGGGACGGGCTGGCTGGACGAGTTCATGGCGGGGGCGAAGGAGCGGGGCTACCGCGTGGATTTCATTGCTCTCCACTGCTATCAGGATTTTTCCGATCCCGAGGCGCCCGAAAAGCTCAAAGAAGAGCTTACGACCGTCTACGAAAAATATCAGCTTCCCATCTGGATCACCGAATTCGCGGCGATCGACATCACCGTTTGGGGCGGTTCGCACGGGAAGCCCGCCTGCACGGAGGAAGCGGCGCTCCGCTACACGAAGGACGTGACCGACATGCTCGAAGGGCTCGGATTCGTGGAGCGCTACGCATGGTTCATCGATAACACGGGATCCCCCTCCGAACAGCGCGCTTCCGAGGCGCAATATACCTATTTATTTGAAAATAACGACACCATGTCCGCGACAGGGGTAATTTACAGGGACCAAGCCTCGCGATATCCCCTCTACATCAAGGAAGAAACGCTGCCCGCGGGAAAGGTCGGCGAGGCGTACTCCGTCAAGCTCACGGGCATGGGCGGAAGGGGCGATTATCTCTTTTCCACCCTTTTCGAGGCGGACAAAACGATCCCGTCAGGGTTTACGCTCGACAGTTCGGGGCGTCTGCACGGCACCCCGCAAAAGGCGGGCGAATACAAAGTTGTCATCACCCTGACGGACGAGGACGGACAGACGACTTACCGCAACTATACGCTGACGGTCGGCTCATAAACCGCAACTATACGCTGACGGTCGGCTCATAAAAAATAAAAAAATTCAAATACTCGGAGTGGATCATGTGTACTGCGCTTACCTTTCAAAAACAGCATTTTTACTTCGGCAGAACGCTCGACTATGAATTTTCCTATTCGGAAACGGTGACAATTACGCCGCGCAACTTTCCCCTTCCCTTCCGCATGCTTCCCGCGCTTACCCGCCACCATGCCCTCATCGGCATGGCATACGTGCAGGACGGCTTCCCCCTCTACTATGACGCGGTGAACGAGAAGGGCTTGGGCATGGCGGGGCTGAATTTCCCCGTGAGTGCCCGTTACTTCGCCCCCGAGGCGGGGAAGGACAACGTCGCGCCTTTCGAATTTATCCCCTACATTTTGGGAAACTGTGCCTCTTTGGACGAGGCGCGGGAGAAACTCAAAAACATCCACCTTGCGGCGATCCCGTTCAGCAAAGAGCTTCCCCTTTCGCCCCTGCACTGGATGATCGCGGACAAGACGGGGGCGATCGTCGCCGAACCGACGGCGGACGGGTTGAAGATCCATGAAAATCCGACGGGCGTCATGACGAACGAGCCCCCCTTCGACAGCATGATGGCGATGCTGACAAACTTTTCGGCGCTCTCTCCCGAGCCGCCCGTGAACAGATTTTCCTATCCCCTTCCGCCCTACAGCCGCGGCATGGGTGGCATGGGGCTCCCCGGGGATCTGTCGTCCGCTTCCCGCTTTATACGGGCGGCGTTCGTGCGGGAGCACTCCCGTTGCGGCGAGGATGAAGCGTCCTGCGTGGGGCAGTTCTTCCACATTCTCGGCGCGGTGGAACAGCAGCGCGGCTGCGTACGGCTGAGTAGCGGCGACGAGATCACGATCTACACCTCCTGCTGTAACGCAGACACGGGTGTTTACTACTACACGACATACAAAAACCGCCGCATCAACCGTGTGGACATGCACAAGACAGATCTCGGCGGCGGGACGCTTTCCTCCTACCCCCTGCGGGACGAGGAAGATTTCTTCGAACAAAACTGAAAACATGCGCTCCCTTACGGAGTGTTTCATAAAGATTTGATTGAGCGGTTTGGCGGTTCGCCAAGCCGTTTTTTGTGCGATGTTTTGGAATTTTTGATTTGGCAAAACTTGCCGCTCTGGAGACAAAGAGAAAACTTTTGGAGACGGCGAAGGCCATCATCCGCGAAAAGGGACTTGTCAATACCTCGGTCGAAGAGATCACAAAGGCGTGCGGCGTTGCAAACGGGACGTTTTATACCTATTTTAAGCGCAAGGAGGACGTGGTATTTGCGATCAGTCACGATATGTTCCGTGAAATTTACGAGGAGGCCCAACGCCATGACGGACCGTTTATGGAGCGGCTGACATTTTACATGGTAACTTTTTCGGGACATATCGAACGGGACGGGCTCAAACTCTGCCAGGAATGGGTGCGCAATACCGTAGACCCCGATCTCGTGGGCAGCCCCTACGACAAGGGGAAACTGCGCAAAGACAACGATTCCATGAAGGGCATGATCCAAAAGGGCGTTGAAGAGGGCGAGCTCAAAGAGGATACGCCCGTAGACGCGCTTGCGGACGCCTTGACAGACGTTATTTACGGCGAAATGCTCTGCTGGGATATGTCGGGCGGCGCGTACAGTTTCGAGGAGCGCACCAAAACGTTTTGCGCGATGTTTCTGCCCGCAATGATGAAACCGTACTTAAAAGGAGAAAAGGACAATGAATGAGATCAAAAAATTGGGATTCGGACTCATGCGCTTGCCGCAAAATAGCGCGAATGGGGCCGATATCGACATGGAACACTTCAAACAAATGGTAGACCTCTTTCTTGAACGTGGTTTTACCTACTTTGATACATCTTACGTTTACCATGGCGGCGCGTCCGAGACGGCGATCCGCGAAGCCCTCGTAAAGCGTCATCCGAGGGATAGCTTTTTGCTTGCGTCAAAGTTCCCTACCTTCCAAATGCCCGCGGAAGACAGAGTGGAAGCGATTTTCAACGAACAGCTTGAAAAGTGCGGCGTGGAATACTTTGACTACTATCTCTTACACAACCTCAACCGCTATCTCTATCCCAAGGAAGTGAACGCCTGTCACCTGTTCGAACACATGAAAAAGTGGAAAGCAATGGGAAAGATCCGCCACATTGCTTTTTCCTACCACGACGACGCGGAGCACCTCGACCGGATCCTCACCGAACACCCCGAGGTGGACGCCGTGCAGATCGTATTGAACTATTACGATTGGGAAGAGCCGTTCATCCAGTCGAAAAAGTGCTACGAGGTGATCCGCAAACACGGGAAACAAGTGATCGTCATGGAACCCGTCAAGGGTGGCGCGCTTGCCAAGTTGCCGTCGGGCGCGGAACATATCCTCAAGGATATTGATGGAGACGCCTCTCCCGCGAGCTTTGCGATCCGCTTTTCCGCCTCGCGCGAGGGTGTGCTCGTCGTCCTCTCAGGCATGAGCAATCTTTCGCAGGTTGAAGATAATACAAGCTTTATGCAGGACTTCAAACCCCTGAATGAGGCGGAAGAGCAAGCCTTAAAAGAGGTCAAAGCTGAGTTCCGAAAGACGTGGAAGTATCAATGCGACAACTGGGCGGCATTGGACGAGAACGCATACGGCGTCCCGATTTCGGGCATTATCAGAGCGTATAACAGTATGTTCATCCAGCCAGACCCCTATTTCAGCGCAGAACTCAATTACTATAAAAGTTTCCGCTCCGCCTTTGACCTCGCTTTTGAAGCGGGAGATTTCGCCAAAGAGACGGATAAAATCGGCGGTGCGTTCGATGTGACTGCCGCGCTCAAAGAAGCCGTCAAGGTGCAGCTTGAAAACAGCTTTCAATCCTACATGGATTGAGCGGAAAGACTTTTCGTTCAGGACGCAAAGGCGGAAGCGACGGAGCAAAAATATTTGAAAATATGTGCAAAAGGCGGGGAAAACTGATATGCACCCCAAAAGTTAGACACTTTTGGAGGTGCATATTTTTATGGAGGAAAAAGGAAGAAAGAACAAAAAA
>CANRIY010000039.1 GCA_947630775.1 uncultured Clostridia bacterium
TCGGGGGATTATACGGCGGGGGAAGGGTACAGATACGGCTACCGCAGGCAGACGGAGTACTCTTTCGATCCCGCGCCCCGCAAAGTCGGCGTCTACCGCGGGCAGGAGCGGGAGGAAGGCTTTACTTACGGTGCCCAAAAGGCGCCCGTCCGCTTCGGAAATGTGGGAACGGCGCAGAAAACCGCTCCCAAAAAGGACACTTCCCGCTTCCATGTGGGGTCCCTCGTCAAGCATGCACGCTTCGGCACGGGTGAGGTCGTCGCCATGCGGGGGGAAGGGAGCAATCTCATCATCACCGTGCATTTTGCGGCGGCGGGAAATAAGGATCTGGCGGCGGCGCTCGCGCCCCTCGAAGTTTTGGAGGATCTATGAACAGACAGCGGTATCTTGTCGATACGCTCAACAGATGGGCGTATGAATATTATGTGCTCGACGACCCCAGCGTGCCCGACAGGGAGTACGATAAGCTGTACGACGAGCTCAAAGAGCTCGAGCGGGAATCGGGCGAAGTCTATCCCGATTCTCCCACCCGCCGCGTCGGCGGGGAGCCCGTCAAGAGCTTCGCGCGGCACACCCATATCGCCCGCCTCTACTCGCTCGACAAGGCTGTCTCGGAAGACGAGCTCTCCGCGTTCTTCACCCGCGTGAAAAAGGCGGACGAGGATGCGGATTATACCGTCGAATATAAATACGACGGGCTCACCGTCTGCCTCACATATGAAAACGGCGCGTTCGTCCGCGCTTCCACCCGCGGCAACGGCGTTGAGGGAGAGGATGTCACGGCGCAGGTACTCACGATCAAGAGCTTCCCCCTGAAGATCTCCTATCAAGGGACGCTCGAAGTGCGCGGCGAGGCGGTCATCCGTCTCTCCGTCCTCGAAAAATACAACGAGCTGCATCCCGCGGAAAAGCTCAAAAACGCCCGCAACGCGGCGGCGGGGGCGGTGAGGAATCTCGACCCCGCGATGACGGCCGGGCGCGGCGTGGAGATCCTCTTTTACGACGTCAACTACATGAGCGAAGATCCCGTCTCCTCGCAGACGGAGGCAATGGACTTTCTGAAGAGGGAAGGGTTCAAAGTCTTCTCCTATTTCAAGATCTGCACGAGCGGGGAAGAAGTGCGGGAAGCGGTGGACGAGATCGAGGTCGGCCGCCGCAAGATCGACTATCTCACGGACGGCGCGGTCATCAAGGTGAACGGGGTTGCCGTGCGCGAGAAGATGGGATTTACCGATAAATTCCCCCGCTGGGCGATCGCCTACAAGTTCGAAGCCGAGGAAGCGGAGACGACGGTGAAAAAGGTCGTCTGGCAGGTCGGGCGGACGGGAAAACTCACGCCGCTCGCGCTCGTCGCGCCCGTGGAGCTCGGGGGAGCGACCGTTCGGCGTGCGACGCTCAACAACTTCGGCGACATTCAGAGGAAGAACGTGCGCTTAGGTTCCAAGGTGCTCATCCGCCGCTCCAACGAGGTGATCCCCGAGATCTTGGGCGCAATCGACGATACCATGTCCGAGACCCCCCCGATAGAAAAGCCGTCCGTCTGCCCTTACTGCGGGAGCAAAGCGGAGGAGATCGGGGCGAATCTTTTCTGCCCGAACAGGGATTGCCCGCCCCGCGTTGTGCAAAAACTCACCCATTATTGCACGAAGAACGCCGCGGATGTGGAGGGCATGTCCGAGGCGACGATCCAGCTTCTCTACGAAAAGAAGGGATTGAGAAGATTTTCGGACCTTTACCGCCTCACGGAGGAGAGCTTCGCGGGGCTCGATGGGTTCAAGGAGAAAAAGATCGGGAACCTTCTCACCGCGATCGAAAAGAGCAAAAAGATCACCCTCGAGCGCTTTTTGTATGCCCTCGGCATCGGGCAGATCGGGCGGGTCGCCGCACGCGACCTTGCGAAATTCGGCAGTATCGAAAAGATCGCCGCGCTCACTTATGAGGAGCTTGTCGCGCTCGAAAACATCGGAGACGTAACGGCGCGCGGGATCCTTGCTTACTTTGCAGACCCCGAAAACAGCGCGGAGCTTGCCCGCTTGAAAGAGGCGGGCGTGGAAGTATACGCAAAAGAACGCGCCGCAGAGGGCGTCTTTGCGGGGCAGACGGTGGTGCTCACGGGCTCCCTTGCCTCCTTCTCCCGTACCGAGGCGCAGAAGCGCATCGAAGCGCTCGGTGGCGTTGCGGCGAGCTCCGTCACGGGGAACACGACGCTCGTGATCGCAGGCGAGAAGGCGGGCAGCAAGCTCGACAAGGCCAAAAAATTAGGCATCCCCGTCATCGGCGAAGAGGAATTTTTGAAAATGTTGGAGTGAGGGGGCGGTTCCTCATTCCGAGCCCCCGTAGGGGCGAGTGAATCCCCTCATAAGTATGGGCGCCCGTGGGTCTATGAGATCCGCTCGCTTCGCTCGGGATGAGGAAAAGGGGAGAGCAGTACGCTGTAGCGGCGGGATCCTTCGGGACATTCTCCCGCGAACTTCGTTCTTTTTCACTGTCTACTTCGCGCCAAGGGCGGCGCTCGTGCCGCGCTTCGACAACAAAAGAACGTGCGCGCGGGGCAGGATGACGCCGCCCTCTCCTCGCGGCAAAAATTCGTCTGGGGGAGAGATTTGGGCGAATTTTGCTTGACCGTCCCGCGCGCGTGTGTTATAATGGTCGAAAATCGGAGAGGCGTTTTTCCTATGTACAGCATGACAGGTTACGGAAAAGGGGAATACCGCGAGGCGGGGCTCGAGCTCACCGTCGAGGTGAAGTCTGTCAACAACCGTTATCTCGATATCGCCGTCAAGAGCCCGCGCATCTTCCTCTGCGCCGAAGAATTGATCCGCGCCACGGTGAGAAAATATCTCTCCCGCGGGCATATCGACGTGTTTGTGAGCTATTCCGATAAGCGGGAAAAGCCCCGTACGATCACCGTGGACTGGAACACCGTTTCCGCCTATATGAAGGCGGCGGAAGAGATCTCCGCTGCATATCCCGCCCTCGAAAAGGACGCGACGCTCTCCTTCTTCCTGCGCCTTCCCGACGCGGTGAAGGCGGACGACGTGTCGGGTGCGGACGGCGAATTGCTCTCCGCCCTCGAAACCGCTTGCGGAAAAGCGCTCGAAGCGCTCTCGAGCATGCGCCATGCCGAAGGGGAACGCCTGAAAACCGATTTGATCTCCCGCATGGGAACGATCGGGACGCTTCGCGACAAGATCGCGCTCCGTGCCCCGTCCGTCGCGGAGGAATACAGAAAGAAACTTTCCGAACGCATCGGGGAATATCTTGCGGGCAAGGTGGACGAGACGCGGATCTTGACGGAGGCCGCCGTCTTTGCCGATAAGTGCAATATCGATGAGGAACTCACCCGCCTCTCCTCGCACATCACGGAGTTTTACGCGATCTGCGAGAGTGAAACGGTGGGCAGGAAGCTCGACTTCCTCATTCAGGAGTTCAACCGCGAGTGCAATACGATCTGCTCCAAGTCCTGTGATAAGGAAGTCACAACCCTTGCGCTCGAAATGAAGAACGAGATCGAAAAAGTACGCGAACAAATTCAGAATCTGGAGTAACGAATGAGGAATATACCCATTGTCATCTCGGGCCCTTCGGGGGTCGGGAAGGGCACGATCGTCAAGGAACTCTTGAAGAAAGATCCCACCCTCGTGGAGTCCGTTTCCATGACGACCCGCGCACCCCGTCCGGGGGAAGTCTCGGGGAAAACTTACATCTATGTCACGAGAGAGGACTTTGAGCGGCGGATCCGCGAAAATGATTTTCTCGAATACGACGAGCATTTCAGCGGTCTCTACGGCACCCCCCGTTCCTTTGTGGAAGAGCAGCTGAAAAAGACGTCCGTCATTCTCGAGATCGATGTCGTGGGCGGCCTCAACGCCAAAAAACTGCTCGAGAATACCCTTCTCATCTTCATCGATCCGCCCTCCAAGGAGGAGCTCATCGAGCGGCTGAAAAAGCGCGGCACGGAGTCCGAACAGGCGCTCCGCGAGCGGCTCCAGCGGGTGAAGTACGAGATGATCATGCGCGACCAGTACGATTATACGGTACTGAACGACGATCTGGACAGGGCGGTGGAGGAAGTTCTCTCCATCATCGAAAATGAAAGAAACAAGGAGTGAAAAGATATGATCAACGAACCTTCTGTAGACGCGCTTGTGCGCAAACTCGGCACGGAAGAGGAACCCGCCAGCAAATACGAACTTTGCATTCTCATCGCCAAACGCACGCGGCAGATCATCGAACAGATGCAATCCACGGGCGCGACGGAGCTCCCCGGCAAGCAAAAGGAGATCGTCCTTGCCTGTCAGGAAGTCATGAACGGCAAAGTAAAATTCGCAAGAGACTGAAAAACTCCCCGTCAACGCGGGGTTGTTTTTTCATTCGTCCCGCCCTATGCGCGGCGGTTCGGACATGGTAGGCAGTGCACGGAAATTTTATGATCGCGGAAGTCATCGTAGACGTTGCGCACAGCGACGTCGATAAGATCTTTGATTATGAATGCGGCGAAGAGGCCGCCGCGGGCATGCGCGTCGTCGTCCCCTTCGGGAACAGGACGGAGACGGGCTTTGTCATGCGCGTGAAGGAGCACACCGACTGTCCGCCCGAAAAACTCAGAAAGATCTACCGCGTCGAGGACGGCCTGCCTGCGATCAACCCCGAATGTTTGCTCCTTGCCCAAAAAATTTCTTCGCGCTATCTTTGCCCGATGGCGCTCTCCCTGCGCCTCTTTCTCCCCGCCGAAATGCGGACGGGCAAGGTGGATAAGACTTATCGCGAATACGTCCGTCTCGCGGCGGAACTTCCCTTTGTCAACCCAAGAGCCACGGCACAGCTTGCGTGCATCCGATATCTGGAAGAACACGGCGAAACGCCTGCCGCGGAGCTCAGAAAGCGTTTCCCTTCCGCCGTGGGCGCCCTCAGAAAGAGCGGGGCGCTTATCATTGAGAAGAAGCGCATCATGCGCAGACCCTATGAGGACGTTGCGGGGGGTGCGGAAGAGCACATTTTGACGCCCGCGCAGGAACATGCCGTTACAACGGTCAAGGAGACCCAAAAAACCGTGACCCTGCTTCACGGCGTGACGGGAAGCGGCAAGACGGAAGTGTATCTCACGCTCATCGCCGCCGCCCTCAGAGAGGGGAAGACCGCACTCTTTCTGGTGCCCGAAATTTCTTTGACGCCGCAGATGTTTTCCAAACTCCGCGGCAGATTCCGCCGCCGCGTCGCCATTCTGCACAGCGGGCTCTCCGCGGGGGAGCGGTTCGACGAATGGGAACGCCTGCGGACAGGGGAAGCGCGGATCGCCGTCGGGGCGCGTTCCGCAGTCTTTGCGCCCGTCGAAAATATCGGGCTCATCGTCATCGACGAGGAACACGACGGAAGCTACTCCTCCGAGACTTCCCCCCGCTACAATACGTTTGATATCGCATATCTCCGTGCGAAATACAACGGCTGCAAGCTCGTGCTCGGCAGTGCGACGCCCTCCGTCGAGACCTACCGCCGCGCAAAGGAAGGGGAATTCGAGCTCATTTCGATGCCGGACAGGATCAACGCCCGCCCCATGCCCAAGGTGGAGCTCGTCGATATGCGCCGCGAGGTGCGGCGGGGAAACGCGACGCCCTTTTCCCTTTCTCTGCGCGAAAAACTCAAAACTTGCCTTGAAAAGGGGAATCAGGCGATCATTTTCCTCAACCGCAGGGGGTATTCCCAGACGGTCATGTGCCGCGACTGCGGGCATGTCGTCAAATGCGAGAGCTGCGACGTCGCGCTCACCTATCACAGCGAAGAGGATTGCCTGAAATGCCACTATTGCGGCGCAAGATACAAGCCCCTCTCCGCCTGCCCCGCATGCGGGGGAACGCATATCCACTACATGGGAACGGGGACCCAGCGCGTGGCGGGGGAACTGAAAAAGCTCTATCCCGCGGCGCGGATCCTGCGCATGGATCTGGATACGACGAGCGGGAAAGAGGGACATTATAAAATTCTGAAACAGTTTGCGGAGCGTTCCGCCGACATCCTTGTCGGGACGCAGATGGTCGCGAAGGGGCACGATTTCCCTGCCGTCACCCTCGTGGGGATCCTCGACGCGGACATGAGCCTGCATTTTCCCGATTACCGCAGCGGAGAGAGGACCTTCCAGCTCATCACGCAGGTTGCGGGCAGGAGCGGGCGTGCGGGCGCGGAGGGCGAGGTCGTCCTTCAGACCTATGACCCCGAAAATTACATTTTGCGGTTTGCCGCCAAGTACGACTATGAGGGCTTTTACGAACACGAGATCTCCATGCGCGCCGCAACGATGTTCCCGCCCTTTGTGAAGGTTGTCCGCGTCATGGTGACGGGGGAGGACGAGAAAGAGACCGTTGAGGCGCTCCGCTCCGTCTATGAAAAACTCCAAAGGATCTATGCGGCGCACGAGGAGGAGTTCCTCTTTTTCAACAGGATGCACGCGCCCATCAAGCGCATCCAGAATAAATTCCGCTATCAGGTACTCATGCGCATGACGCCCAAAGGCCCCCTGAAAGAGGTCTATGCCGCCGCCATGGAAGAAAAATACAAAAACGTGCTCGTGTATGTGGAAGAAAATCCGAGCAATCTGAGCTGAGGTGAAGATATGATCCGTGAAGTCGTACAGGTCGGGGATCCCGTTTTACGCAAGAAATGCGAAAAAGTGACCCGCTTCGACGAAAACTTAGCTGCCCTTCTCGACGACTTGAAGGATACCGTCTTAAAGGAAGAGGGCGCGGGGCTTGCGGCGCCGCAGGTGGGCGTTTCCGTCCGCGCGTTCGTCGTCAATGTGGACGAGGGGTATTTTGAGTTCGTCAATCCCGTCTTTGTATGGCAGAAGGGGGAGCAGACGGGGGCGGAAGGGTGCCTCTCCGTCCGCGGCAAGGCGGGCACCGTCACACGGCCGAACAAAGTCAAGGTCGTCTTTTCGGACAGAAAGGGGGACCGCTATTCCCTCGTCGCACAGGGCTTTTTCGCCCGCGCGATCTGCCACGAAGCGGACCACCTCGACGGCATTTTATATACCGATAAGGCGAAAAATGTAAGAGACGCGGAGTAAGAGCTTGTTTCGCTCGATTTCTTTGCTGCGCAAAGAAATACGAGCGAGGGGTTAGTTCTTTTGCCTTGTAAAAGCAATTCGGCCGCCCCTTTTCTGTTTCACAGGACATTAAGCCGAAAGGGTTCGGCAAATTGAGTCGCCCACGGCGGAAGTGAATTCCGCCTAAGGCAAGAAATTTTAGAACAAAGGGCAACCCTTGCCCACCCCTCGAGGGCACCCGAAGGGCGTGCCTTGTGCTGTGGGTGGCACGGCTGCCCTTGCCGTGACGGAAGGGGTGTCGTTCTCAATTACGTCATTTTGTCCTCATCCCGAGCGAAGCGAGCGGATCTCATAGACCCACAAACGTCCGTACTTAAGAGGGGATTCACTCGCCCCTTGCGGGGCTCGGAATGAGGGATCTCTCGAAGCCCCGACCCCTCGGCTCCCCAGCGCCCCCGCGTCATCCTGAACCCCCGCAGGGGGTGAAGGATCCCGATAAACGGAGTCCGCTCTCAACATCAAAACAGGAGACAAAATGAAAATTCTCTTTGCGGGCACGCCCGAATTTGCGGTGGAGCCCCTCGTACAGCTTCATACACAGTTCGGCGTCGCCGCCGTTCTCACCCAGCCCGACAAGCCGCAGGGCCGCAAGGGCATTTTGACGCCCCCGCCCGTGAAAGAGACGGCACAGCTTCTCGGGATCCCCGTATTACAGCCCGTGCGGCTCAGGGACAGCGTTTCCCTCTTGAAAGAGGTCGGCGCCGATCTCATGGTCACCTGCGCATACGGGCAGATTTTGACGCAGGAAGCGCTCGACTGCTTCCCCAAAGGGGTATGGAATATCCATGCGTCCCTTCTTCCCGCCTACCGCGGCGCGGCGCCCATTGCCCGTGCGCTCATCGACGGCTGCCGCGAGACGGGCGTCACCATCATGAAGACCGAACTCGGGCTGGACACGGGGGACATGCTCCTCTCCGGACAGACGCCCATCTACGACAGCGACACCTGCGACACCCTCGAAGATCGGCTCTCCCGCCTCGGCGCGGAGCTCATCGTGAAGGCGATCCCCATGATCGAAGGGGGAGCGCCCCTTACGAAACAGGGCGAGGGCTTTGTCTGCAAAAAAGTACAGCGCACGGAGGTCGATTTTGGAAAGACCGCACGCGAAGTGAGCTGCCTCATCCGCGGGCTCTCGCCTTCCCCCTTCGCCTATGCGAAGATCGGGGAGCTCATCCTGAATTTTTGGTATGCGGAGGAAGTCCCCTGCGACACGATTGTTCCCGCAGGCACGGTGCTTGACGCTTCCCCCAAGGGGGGACTCGTCGTGAAGTGCGGCGAAGGAGCGGTGCGGATCGACGAATTACAGCCCGCGGGCGGAAGAAGGATGTCCGCGCGAGATTTCCTCAACGGAAGAAAGATCAAAGAGGGACAGTGTTTTGACAAACCCGTTTTATGACCCCTATGTCGTTCTGACGAAAGTATATTCGGACGGGGCACATTTGAAGATCGCCCTTGCGGAGACGCCGCTCGAGGAATTGCACCGCGCCCGCACGGTAAAGACGGTCTACGGCGTCCTTGAGCATGACGGGTATCTCTCCCTCTGCATCCGCACTTTTTGCGAGAAGACTCCGAAGAGCGCCGTGCGGATCGTCTTGAAGATCGCCCTGTATCACCTCATTTTTTTGGAAAAACCGCGCTACATGGTGACGGATACCGCCGTTGACCTTCTCAAAAAGCTCGGGAAAGGGGGCGCGGCGGGGTTTGCGAACGCATTTCTGAGGCGGTTCGAGATCGACGCCGTACATCTCCCCGCGGGGGACGAAGGGCTCTCCGTCGAGAGCAATTTTCCGCTCTTCGCGATTAAAATGCTTCGCGAGAGCTACGGTTGCCGCACGGAAGACATCGTGCGCGCAAAGAGCCGCGGCATTTCCGTCCGCTTTGTGCGGAATATGGAAAGCTATCTCGGGAGCGGGCATCTCGATACGCCCTTTCCCGATCTGAAAATATTCGAAAAATTCACGCGGGACGAGGGATTCGGCCGCGGCGATTATACTTTCCAATCGGTGGGGAGCGTCGCGATCTGCTCCGTCGTGGAGCCGTGCGGGGAGTTCCTCGACGCATGTGCCGCCCCGGGAGGCAAGAGCGTGCTTCTGAGCGGAAAATGCGGTCATGTCACGGCTTGCGAGCTCCACCCGCACCGCGTTTCGCTCATCGAAAGCTATGGGAAGCGGATGGGCGTCGGGAATGTGGACGCCGTGCAGAAGGACAGCTCTCTGTTCGACCCCGCATGGGAGAACGCCTTCGACGGCATTCTGTGCGACGTCCCCTGTTCGGGGCTCGGCACCGTCGCGGAGAATCCCGATCTTGCCCTCAATAAGCGGGAAGAGGACCTCATCTGGCTCGGACGCGTCCAGCTCGCGATCCTTGCAAATTGCGCCCGCTATCTCAAAAAGGGCGGCGCGCTGTACTATTCGACCTGCTCCGTTCTCCCTTCCGAAAACGACGGGATCGTCCGAAAATTCTTGGAGGCAGCAGCGGGGTATACTGCGGAGGAGGCGGACTGTCCGCTTCCCCATGAAAAGACCGCCTACGGGCTGCAATTTTTGCCCGATACGGCGTACGGGGCGGGGTTTTACGTCGCGAAGCTGAGGAGAAAGGCATGAAAAAGATATTGCAGGATCATAGCTTCGGGGAGCTGTCCGAACTCGTCGTGGCGGCGGGGGAAAAGCCTTTCCGCGCGAAACAGCTCTTCGAGGGGCTCATGCAGGGGAAAGCGCTCTCCGCGATCCCCGTCTCTTCCGCGCTCAAAGAGAGGCTTTTGAGTGAATATGAGGACGAACCCGTCAAAATTTTCAAGACTTTTGTATCTGAAGATGGGACGAAAAAGTATCTCTTTCTGCTTGCGGACGGCAATATCGTCGAAGGCGTGCTTATGAAATATAAGTACGGTAACACGCAGTGCGTTTCAACGCAGGTGGGTTGCAGGATGGGATGCAAGTTCTGCGCTTCCACCTTGGGCGGCAGAGTGCGCGACCTCACGGCGGGGGAAATCTTGGGGCAGATCCTCACGGTCAACCGCGCCGAGGGCGGGAACTTAAAGGAGCGCGCCGTGACCAACGTCGTGCTCATGGGGAGCGGCGAGCCGTTCGACAATTACGACAGCGTTTTGCGGTTTTTGCGGCTTTTGACCGCCGAGGGGGGCATCCATATCAGCGCGCGGAACGTGTCGCTCTCCACCTGCGGGCTGGTGCCCGAGATGAGGAGATTTGCGGACGAGGGCATTCCGCTCAACTTGACGGTTTCGCTTCACGCCGTAACTGATGAGGAGCGCGCCCGCACCATGCCCATTGCAAACAGGTATAAAATTGCCGACATTTTGGACGCCTGCGCCTATTATTTCGAAAAAACGGGGCGGCGGTATATCTTCGAATACAGCCTCATCGCGGGGGAGAACAGCGACGAGGCGCACGCGCTCGCCCTCGCCGCGCTCTTAAAGGGGAAGCCCTGCCATGTCAACCTCATCCGCCTGAACGAGGTCGAGGAGCGGGAACTCAAAGCGACGTCCGAGAAGGACGCCTACCGCTTTTTGGGCCTCTTGGAAAAGCAGGGCATTTCGGCGACCCTCCGCCGCAGTATGGGTTCCGATATCGCGGGCGCGTGCGGACAGCTCCGCGCAAAATTTATTCGTTGAATTTGTTTTTTCGTCTGCGCCTTGCCTTCCCCTTGAGGGGAAGGTGCCCCATAAGGGGGCGGAAGGGGTGGAGTACGAATCGGAATGACACCCCCTCAGTCACCTGAGCTGGCGCGCTGTCCTTGCGCGACTGAGGATCTCGGCTCCCCCTGTAGGGGAGCTGGCGCGCCGTCTTGGCGCGACTGAGGGGTTTTTAGAAACCCTATCCCCCGCTTCGCGGGTACTGTCTCACGCGGGTAGAGACCCGCGTAACTTCGCGCTACGCGCTCGTGCCGCCCTTGGTGCACAATAGAATTGCGGGCGGGGCGGTCAGCATTTGCCCGAACAAATGGGCAAATGCCAAGAAAATTTTGCGCCAAAGATTATCAATCTTTGGCAGAAGTGCAAAATTTCCCCTAAGAGGGGAAGCAAGTGGTGGCGCCGTGGGTACTTCCCCTAAGAGGGGAAGCAAGAGGAAAAACTATCACATTTCAGGAGGAAAGGTCATGAAAATCAAGATAGCGCCGAGTATTTTGGCAAGCGACTTTTCGAAACTCGGGGAAACGGTGAAACTGCTCGAGAGAAGCGGCGCGGACCTCGTGCACTGCGACGTCATGGACGGGAATTTCGTGCCGCCCATCACCTTCGGCGCACAGACGGTGAAGGCGATCCGTCCGCATACCCGCCTTCCCCTCGATTGTCACCTCATGGTCCTGCACCCAGAGACGCACATCGAAGACTTCGCAAGAGCGGGCGCGGACAATCTCACCGTACATGTTGAGACCTGCGATATTCCCGCGCTCTTCCAAAAAATTGCCTCGTACGGCGTAAAAAGATCCGCCGTCATCAATCCCGAAACGGCGGTCGAAAAGGCATTTCCCGCCGTGGAAGCGGGCGCGGACATGATCCTTCTCATGAGCGTGCACCCCGGCTGGGGCGGGCAGAAATTCATTCCCGAGACCCTCAAAAAGATCGAAATTCTCCGCAATTTCTGTATTACGCACGGCGCGGGGGAGCTCGATCTCGAAGTGGACGGCGGCATCACCGAAGAAAACGTCCATGACGTGATCGCGGCGGGGGCGAACGTCATCGTCGCGGGAAGCACGGTGTTCAGATCCTTAGACATGGCGGCGACGATCGCGAGGCTCCGCGGATGAAAGCAGTCATTCTTCTCAACGGCGAGCCTTACAACGGGGAAATTTCCGCCGAAGATGCCTATGTGATCTGTTGTGACGGCGCCTATGCTTGGGCGAAGGGGAAGGTGCGGATCGACGAAAATTTGGGCGATTTCGACTCCTTGGACGAAGTACCCGTTCCCGCGCCCCGCATGAAGTTTCCTTCCGAGAAAAATGAGACGGACGGAGAGCTCGCTGTGGACAGGGCCTTGGACATGGGTGCCACAAAAATCGTCTTTTACGGCGGCGGGGGAAAGCGCGAGGATCACTTTCTCGGGAATCTTCATCTCCTATTTAAGGCGAAAACGGCGGGTGCGGCGGCATGTATGATGTTGGAACGTGCGCAGATGTTCATGTGCGGCGCGGGGGAACATGTCTTCTGTTGCCGCAAGGGGCAGACTGTGTCCGTTGTCCCGTTCGGGGGCGACGCGCATATACTGCATTGCAGGGGACTTTTTTATCCCATGGACTCCCTTGCGCTCCGCTATGGCTCCACGCGGGGGATCTCGAATCTTACGCTGTCGGACGCGTTCTCCGTCACGGTGGAGAAGGGACATGTGCTCGTCATTTTGAACGATTGAGGAAACCCCTCAGTCACCTGCGGTGACAGCTCCTCCTAAGGAGGAGCCATGCAGCCCCCTCCGTGGGAGGGGAGGACGGCGTCATGCAGCCCCCTCCGTGGGAGGGGGGTAGGGGGGTGGGGCGACTTCTCAATTACTGCGCGAAG
>CANRIY010000040.1 GCA_947630775.1 uncultured Clostridia bacterium
CAGCTCAGGCGGAAAAGGCTCCATAAATAGAATGGTCGCCTTTTCCCGCCATCCCTAAGGAAGGACCCTAAGAGGGGCGCCAAGGGGGGGAGCGAGGGCGGCGGCGTCATCCTGAGCCGAACGGGCTGTACAAAGTCCGCGGAAGAATGTCCCGAAGGATCTCGCCGCATGATCATACTGCTTTCCCCCCGCGAGATTCTTCGGGAATTACTATTCGAACTGCGTATTGCGTTTTCGGCTCAGAATGACGCGGGGGCGCCAAGGAATACAAACCTATGAAATCTTTGAAAGACAATCGTTTTTACGGCTATGCCGCGCTCTTCTTCGTCTACGCGGCGGCAGCGGCGGGAGGGATCGCGATCTATCTGTCGCTCCCTCTCCCCTTTGGCTGTCCCTCTTCATCGCCGACGTTGCGGCGACCGTCCTTGTGTTCCTGTTCAGTCTCCTCTACGGGAATGCCTCCGTCTACGACCCCTATTGGAGCGTCCAGCCCATCGTCATCCTTGCGGCGTTTGGAATCGGGGAGGGAGTCTCTTTCGCTTTCCTCTTCCCCCTGATCGCCGTCTGCATTTGGGGCGCACGGCTCACGGCAAATTGGGCGTATACCTTTCACGGGCTCGGACATCAGGACTGGCGGTATACGATGCTCAAAGAAAAGACAGGGAAATGGTACTTTTTCATCAATCTGATCGGAATCCACCTCGTGCCGACCCTCGTCGTGTACGGGTGCGTCCTGCCCGCCGTCTTTACGGCGGTCTATGCGCCGCGGCTCAATGCGGGGGCCATTGTGTTCTTCGCCCTCTCCCTTCTCGCCGTTCTCTTGCAGGGCACGGCAGATGTGCAGATGCACATTTTCCGCAAAAAGAAAACGGGCAGGTTCATCCGCACGGGGGTTTGGAAATACGCGCGGCATCCGAATTATCTCGGCGAGATCCTCATGTGGTGGGGCGTCGGACTTGCCGCGGTCTGCCTCATGCCCGCAAGGTGGTATCTCCTCGGCGGCGCGCTTGCAAACACCCTGCTCTTCTGTTTTGTGAGCGTCCCGCTCGCCGACGGACACCAGTCGCGCAAGGATGGATTTGAGGAATATAAGAAGAACACCCGCGTGTTTCTCCCCCTCTATAAAAAACAAAAATGATCCCGCACTCGCGGGATCGTCGCGTAGATACTCATGATGAACAGGAGCCGCCCCCTTCAATGCGGGCGGCTCCGCTACAAGCGGCGCAAAGAACCCCTCAAGGGGTAGGCTGCGAAATTTGGGCAAGATACGATTTCAAAAAATTAAAGCATCCTTGGCCAGCGCGCTCTATCACAGCATCAAGAATAAAACTCATAACGAATATTGCTGCGGAAATACAGATCGGGATCCAAGGAATTTGAAAAGAACTCACCGCACCCGCAAGGAATTCTTCTTTCGCCAAACAAAGACTGCGAATCAAAAATAACGAGGAAATGTCCGTCGCGCACCTTTGGATCCATCTGCCCAAATTGAGAAAAAGGTTATCGCGCTTGCCTTTGGGTGAGAGCAGGCAATACGAAACCCAAAATTCCAGCGCGTGTTTGAATTTCGATTTTTTTGCTTTTATCTCATTTTCGTTTTGTTTCAAAAATCCGGTTACATCAAAATGACTTCTCTTTGCCCATTTGACAGAAGGAGAAACGTATGACCAACTCATAAAGATCCATGCGATGATAGCCATGAGAGGCGACAATATTACACCGGCAATAAAAATATCATTGATAAGTTCATCATTTAAGACATCAAGCAGAACAAGCGCCGACAAAATGAACGGAACAAAAATACCGATTATGACCGTAGCAGACACCGCGATGTGAATGATAAGTGTGCGTTTCGCCTCTCGGGGGCAAGCCGCCTTCCATGCCTGCACGGGGCCGATCATTTCGCCCGCGGGACATTGAATTGAAGTCATATTTTTTCTCCTTAATAGTATTTATATTTCTATTATATAGTAATAAAAATGCAAAGTCAAGCATTTGAGAAAAATTTCAGATAAAATGTAGAAAATATTTTAGTAAACCGTTGAGGAGAGCAATGCAATTAAAAATACGGGAACTTCGGGAAGAATTTCAGATGACGCAAAAGGAGCTTGCGGAAAAAGTATCGAGCGCACAGCGGAATGTGAGCAACTGGGAAAACGGCGTAAATGAGCCCGATCTCGATACAGTCGTCAAGCTCTGCGAGATTTTTCATGTCGGGCTCGAAGAATTATTCGGATTTGAAACGGACTCCGCCGTATCTGCTGCGGATCGGGAACTCCTCTCAAAGATCAAAAAATTGACCCCTTCGCAAACCGCCGCGCTCTCCGCGTTTCTCGATACCCTCTTAAAATAATCCGTCAAAAGGAGATCGATATGACATTGAACGACATGGAACAGCTGTACTTGAAACGGCAGAGTTGCCGCGCGTTTTCGGACAGGGAAGTCGATGAGGAGCTCATCAAAGAGATCTGCCGCGTTGCCCTTCTCGCGCCCTCCGCATGCAACGCACAGCCCTGGCAGCTCATCGCCGTCATGGGCGAAAAACGGGCGGAGTTTGTGAAAGCCGTCCAGCCGATGGGAATGAATAAGTTCGCGTCCGACGCAAAGGCGCTCATCGTCGTCGCCGAGGACAAGAGCGGCGGGATCATGAAATTCGGCTCGATTTTCAAGGAAAATACCTACATCAAGAACGATTTGGGCATTCTGACGGCGCACCTCGTCCTTGCGGCGGAAGCGGCGGGGCTGGGCACATGTATTTTAGGCGCACGCGACGAAAAGAAGTTGAGAGAGCTTCTCGGCTTCAAAAAGAGAGGCATATCCCCCATGTGATCGCCGTCGGCTACCCCAAAGAGGGCTACGAGCTCCGCGAAAAAAAGCGCAAACCGCTCGACGAGACGTTTACGCTTTGGAAGTGAGGTAGAAGTATTTGGAATGACACCCCCTCAGTATGCAGTGACCCTTCGACAAGCTCAGGGTGACGTATTTTAGAACCATTGCCCACCCCCCTACCCCCCTCCTTAGGAGGGGGCTTCGTGACTCCCCTCAAGGGGGAGCCGAGGAGTAGCGCGTCATTCTGAAGCGCCGCTGTCATTGCGGCGCGAAGAATCCCGAGGATGAAAGTTCGGACTGGATCTTCGGGATCCTTCGGGAATTACTCGGACTGCGTACGGCTCACCGGCTCAGGATGACGCGGTCGTCCCCTCGCTTCCCCTCTCAGGGGAAGTACCCGCGCAGCGGGGGATAGGGTTTTGAGAAACCCCTCAGTCACCTACGGTGACAGCTCAGACGGAAAAGGCTCCAGAATAGAATGGTCGCCTTTTTCCGCCATCCCTAAGGAAGGACCCCTCAAGGGGGCCAAGAGCCCCCATAAGCCCTACCCCCTTCGGGGGGAGGGTGGCACGGCGTAGCCGTGACGGATGGGGGGGAATAAGGAGGATGGGGTCAACCCCCACCGCCGCCTACGGCGGAGCCTCCCCCTACGGGGGGAGGCCTTTCTTGTTGCCCCTTTACGGATCTTCAGATTTTTCGGCGGATGTGGGGAAACTCGGGGAAGAACGGAAGGATGTGCGGTTCGGAGATCCCCTCTTTTTTCTCCCCGTTGACGGTGACATATCCCCCGCCGACGCGGTAAGTCCCGACGTTGCTCTCCCCGTCAAAGGTAAAACTTGCGCCCGCCTCCTCGGTGTCGTTTCCGTAAAGATAGACGGAACAGACGCCCGACGGCGCTTTCACTTCCGTCTTTTTCAGGCTGACACTTGCGGGGGAAAGATAGGCCGCATAGTTCCTGTTCCCGATGACGAGCCCGCCCACGGGGACCTCGTTGCCTTGGCTCCACGCCTCCGAAAGATATTTGTCGCGGTCGGGATACGCCCCCGTGACTTCGAGCGTGCTGTCCTCGATCTCCGCATTCCCGCACCGCACGACGAGCGCCTGCCGGGAGCCCTTCAAAACGCTTTTCCTGACCGAAAGCGTGGAAGGCACGTTGACGAGCACGGCAGTGGAGTCGCCGTCCGCGCTATCCCCGCTCTCCCGCAAGGCGGAGAGCGCAGAATTTTCGATCCTGACCGTCATATGATCCCCATACGTCGCATTCGTGGAGAGCGCATAGTAACCGCTGGTCGTGATCTCGGAATCCATGGGGCAGACGAGAGGCCCGTTTCCGTCGTAATGCACCCCGCTGAGGGTGAGGGAAGCCTCTTTCCCGACGAGGAAAACCGCCCGCTGCGAAGCGATCGCGTCGTCCGCATCCGATGCGACCGTTCCCCCCTCGACTGTAAGAGAGGTCCCTTCCGCAACGGAAAGAGAGGTATTTCCCCCGACCGTGAGCGTATGTCCCCCGAGGTTCAGGGCCACGTCCTTGGAGAGCGCCGTATGCGCGGGGAGCGTGAGGTCTGTCTGCGCCTCGATCGTGCCGCCCTGCCCGATCTGCGTTCCGATCTCCGCGGCGGAAAAGATCTTCTCCGCCCGAACGCCGTAGGAGAGAAGGAGAGAGCGTTCCTCTTCCGTCTCCGCCTGATAGCTTTTGGCGGGATCGACCATCACCATGGGGGTACTTTCGGTGGACGATGTGCTTTCATCCGTATAGACGAACTCAAACCACGTCTTGATGCCCCATTGATCTCTCTTTTGCGTGATCTGCTTGACGCCGACGCCCTGTGCGCCCTCTTCGCCTTTCTCGCCGCGTTCGCCCCGTGCGCCCGTCTGCCCTTTCAGGCTGCCGAGCCATTCCTCAACAGAGCCATGAAAGCCCTGATTGACTGCGGCTTCGTAGGCAGAGATCCCCCTCTCGCCCCGCTCGGGCTCCTTGAACGCTCCGACGCATAGCACGATGATCGCCGCAACGAGCAGAGCCGCGCTCAAGACCGTCAGAACATAGATGACGGTAAGCATAGTATCCTTTCGCTTTTCGTCCATAACCCCTCCCGAATTCAAGGGTATTATGCCGCAAATTTTTCCTTTTATGTAAAAATCCGCCCCTTTCCAAACAGAAGGGAGCGGAGTCTTCAAAAAACAAACAATCAATTTTTTCCCTTACGGGCGCGGATCTTTTTGATCTCGGCTTCAAAGCCGTGATCGGAGGGACGGTAAAAGACGGAATCTTTCAGAGAGTCGGGGAGATATTGTTGTTTCACCCAGCCGCCGAAGTTATGCGGATAGAGATACTTTGCGCTCTCCGCCTTCATCTCCTTGCTGCCGAAGGAGTTGTCGCGCAGATATTTCGGGATATCGTCGTCCTTGCTCTCTTTGGCGGCGCGCCTTGCGTCGTCCATCGCCATGACGACGGAATTGCTCTTCTCCGCCTCGCAGACGTAGATAATTGCCTCGGTCAGGGGCAAAAAACCCTCGGGTGCGCCCATGTTCTGGAACGCCGTGAGCGCCGCGGTCGCCATGAGAAGGGCGCGCGGATCGGACATGCCCACGTCCTCCGCCGAATGGGCGATGACCCGCCGTATGACGAGGAGCGGGTCGCAGCCGCCCTCGATGAGACGGAAGGCATAGTAGAGCGCGGCGTCCGCGTCGCTTCCGCGGAGCGATTTGCAGAAGGCGGACAGGATATCGTAATATAAGTCCTCGTTATAGCTGAGCGCCTTGCGCTGGATGGACTGTTCGGCGTCCGAAAGCCGCACGTGCACTTTCCCCTCTTCATCCGTGGGGGTCGTGAGCACAGCGAGTTCAAGGGCGTTATAGGCGCACCTCAGATCTCCCGCCGCCGTGCGGGCGATGTGGTCGAGCGCATCATCGTCGACCGTCGCCATATAGCTCCCGAGTCCCTTGCGCTTGTCGTGCAGGGCGTGTTCGAGCGCGCCGCGGATCTCCTCCGCCGTGAGGGGGAGAAATTCAAAGACGCGGCAGCGGGAAACGATCGCGGGCGTCATGGAAGCGTAGGGATTTTCCGTCGTGGAGCCGATAAAGAGGATCGTCCCCTGTTCGATGGCGGGGAGAAGGGAATCGGACTGCGTTTTGGAAAAACGGTGACACTCGTCGAGCAGGAGATAGGTGCGTTTTCCGAACATTTTAAGGTTGTTCCGCGCCGTCTCCACCGCTTTTTTGACGTCGGCGACCCCCGAACTTACCGCATTCAGGCGCACGAAATCCCCGTTCGTCTGCGCCGCAATGACGTTGGCGAGCGTCGTCTTGCCGCACCCGGGGGGGCCCCAGAAAATACAGCTCCCGAGCCTGTCGAGCGAGATCGCGCGGCGGAGAAGGGAGCCCTCCGAGACGATGTGGCTCTGGCCGACAAAGTCCTTGAAGGTAGAAGCGCGCATGCGCTCTGCGAGCGGCTTCGCTTTTTCTTCGTTGTCGTTAAAATCGAAAAGATCCATCATTCCCCCGTGAGAGTTTTGATTTTTTCCGCCTTTTTGACGCCCAGCTCATACCCCTTTTCATAGGCAAAGCCGAGATCTTTGACCTGATACTGGTCCATGCCGCCGAGTTTTGGCTCGAGCCAAAGATCGACATGTTTCCTGAGCACGCGGTTGCGCTGCGTCATGCGGGTATCCATGACGTCGATCACGCGGAGAAGGGTATTGAGAAGCCTTCCCGACGGCGCCCGTTCCTGCAAAGGGTTGCCGAGCACGTCGACCGCGACGACGACTTCCGCCCCCATCTCCTTGATCTCCCGCGTGGGGACGCGTTCGAGGATACAGCCGTCCACGAGCATGTCGTACCCGCCGAATTTTGCGGGGGTGAACACACCCGGAATGGAGGAAGAGGCGAGCGCCGCGTCGGCGACGTTGCCCTCCTTCAAAAGGACGGTCTTGCCCTCAACGAGATCAGTCGCGATGCAGGCAAAGGGGATCTCAAGCTCCGAAAAATCCTTTTCCCCCATGAGGCCGACGAGGAGTTTTCTCGCCTTTTGAATGCGCATAAGCCCGTTTCTTCGGATGAACGCAAGGTTTAACGAGGCGATGTCGCCGAGTTTGAGATCGAGGATCTTTTCCCGCATCGCCGCAGGAGAGACGCCCGCCGCATAGAGGGCGCCGACGATCGCTCCCATGGAGCACCCGGCAATATAGTCTGCGCGGACGCCTGCTTCGTCGAGCGCCTGTAAAAAGCCGATATGCGCAACGCCGCGCGCGCCGCCTGCGCCGAGGGCAAGCCCCAATGTTTTCCGCATAAAATCCTCTCTAAGCTCGTATGATTTACCATGCCGTTCAAAAAAAGGGCGATGTATGCGATCGCCGCGGCGCCCATCCTTGCCGCCATGGTCTTATTTTTGCTCTCCCCCGCGCGGTACGGAGCGTGCGTGCTCGAAGGGATCTCTCTTTGGGCGAGCTGTGTTTTGCCCGCAACCTTTCCCTTTCTCTTTCTGACGGCGCTGTTGACCCGTGGGACGCTCTACGACCGCGCCGCGGGGAAAGCCGCCCCCTTCTTTTCGAAGCTCTTCCGCGTCTCGGGAGCGGGCGGGTGCGCCGCGATCCTGTCTGCGCTCTCGGGCTATCCCGTCGGGGCGCGGACGACGCTCGATCTCTCCCTGAGCGGTCAGATCTCCCATGAAGAACGCTTCCGCGTCGCCTGCCTCGCCTCGACGACGGGCCCCATGTTTTTGGTCGGCGCGGTGGGAAGCGGCATGTTTTCCTCGCCATCGCTTGGATGGCTGATGCTCGCATGCCACTTTTTCGGCGTATTTTTTGTCTGTTTTTTGCTACGCTTTACGGGAAGTCCGCAAAAAAGCGCCACAGCGCCAGTACCAAAGCGCGGAAACGCCCTCTACGACAGTTTGTACTCTTCCGTGATCTCCATTCTCTGCGTGGGAGGATCGATCGCCCTCTTTTACGCCTTCTCGCAGATGGTCCTCGATCTCCTTCCGCCCATGCCGCCCTATGCCGAGGGCGCGGTACGCGGGCTCTTTGAAATGACGGCAGGCTGTAAAGCGTTTTCTGCCGCCCCTTCCCCCCTCGCCCTTGCGGGATGCGTCTTTCTGACGACGTTCGGGGGGCTGTGCGTGCTCGTGCAGCAGCTCGCCTTTCTGTCCCAAGCGGGAATACGGGCGGGACGCTTTGTCGCGGTCAAACTCGTGCAAGCGGTCCTTGCGGGCGGGCTCTGCTATTTTTTGGGAAATTTTATCTTATAGTCCGAACCTTACGAATAGGCGCCGAGAAGTTTGAACGCCGTGCAATACGCCTTGACCTCGGAGAGCGCCGCGCGGACCTTTTCCGAAGCGATGTCCCCCGCAAATTCGATAAAGAAACGGTATTGCCCGAAAGATTCCTTTAAGGGGCGGGATTCGATCCGCGTGAGGTTGAGCCCGTGGCGGTAAAAGATCGCGAGGAGCCCGAGGAGAGACCCGGGCCGATGGGCGCATTCCGCGCACAAGAACACCATGGAACTGCGGATCGCCCTTCCATCGTCTCCCCGCACGACCCGCAGAAAGCGCGTAAAATTCTGCTTGTTGTCCGCAATGTTTTCGGCGGAGAGGACAAGCCCCTCTCGCTTGACATGCGCACCGACGATGCCTGCGGAAGTCCTGTCGAGACGGCTGACGCTCTCGGCGGTCGAAGCGGTCGCGATGAGCGCCGCGGACGGAAAATTTTCATGCAGATACTGCGAGCACTGCCCGAGCGCCTGTTCGTGCGAATACACGGTTTTGACATCCTCCCGCCTGACTCCTTCGAGCATCGCAAGGCGGTGGTCGATGGGAAGCAGATACTCTTCTTCCCCGAAGATATCGGCGCCCGCGAGAAGGTCGAGGACGGGCAGAACGCCGCCGTTGAGAGAATTCTCGACGGGAAGCACCGCACAGCCCACCTCTCCCCCGACGAGGAGAGAGACGGCGTCCGAAAAGCTGTGGCAGAGGACGATCCCGCATCCCTTGCACAGCTCCCGCGCGGCAAGTTCCGAATAGCTCCCCTCGGGACCGAGGCAGCTCGCCTTCAAGACTTTTCCGCCGCCCTGACCTTTCTCCGTTTCGTACGGCTTCCCCATAAATTCTCCTTATACTTTATCCGCGATCTCGAGCACGAGACGCTCGGTATCTTCCCAGCCGAGGCAGGGATCGGTGATGGACTGCCCGAAGACGACGTCGTGCTTCTGGCACCCCTCCACGAGGAAACTTTCGATCATGAATCCCTTGAGAATGCTCTTGAAATCGGGATCGTAGCGGCGGTTTCCGAGCGCTTCCTCGACGATCCTGATCTGCTGGCGGAACTGTTTGCCCGAGTTGGAGTGGTTCGCGTCGATGATGACGGCGGGATTTTTGAGCCCGCCCTCCGTGTTGCGGTAGCTTTCGACGAGCTGCATGACCGTCTCATAGTGGTAATTCGGAATATCGTTCCCGTAGTTATCCACCCTACCGCGGAGGACCGCATGCGCATAGGGATTGCCCGTCGTCGCGACCTGCCAGTTGTGATATTTGAACACCTGTGCACTCTGCGCGGCGAAGATCGAATTGATGAGCACGGGAATGGAGCCGCCCGTGGGATTTTTCATGCCGACGGGAAGCTCGATCCCGCTCGAGACGAGCCTGTGCATCTGGTTCTCGCTCGAACGCGCGCCGACCGCGACGTACGTCAAGAGATCTTCGACATAGGCGTAATTTTCGGGATACAACATCTCGTCCGCGGCGGAGAGCCCGCTCTCTTCGATGACGTTGATGAGAAGAGAGCGAATGGTGCGGATCCCCTTTAAGGTATCCTCCCTGTGTTCGGGGTCGGGCTGGGTGAACATGCCCTTATAGCCCACCCCGCGCGTGCGGGGCTTGGCGGTGTAGACGCGCGGCACGAGGACGAGCTTGTCCTTGACTCTTTCGTTGAGCTTCCCGAGCCTTCTCACATATTCGAGCACGGGTGCGCTCTCGTGCGCGGAGCAGGGTCCGATGATGAGAAGGAGCTTGTTGCTTCTCCCCGCGATCACGTCCTTTGCAAGCTCGTCACGCTCTGCCTTGATCGCCGCAAGATCCGCCCGCACGGGCTGTTCGGCGCGGATCTCCTCAAAGGTCGGGATCTCGATCTGTCTTTGAAACATCTGTATTTCTCCTCAAAATATGATCGTAAACCGCCTCGGGGACATATTTTTCAAATGGCGTCCCGAAGGCGATGGCGTTCTTCACAAGGGTGGAACTGACGTGCGTATGGCACTGTTCGGCGGGAAGATAGAGGGTAACGAGGTCGGGATAGAGTTCCTTGGAAGCATAAAAATCATCCGTCTCGTATGCGACGTCTGTGGCGTTCCGCACGCCGCGCACATAGAAGGGCGTCCCCTCCTGTTCGAGAAGGCGGACGATCGCGCCGCTCCACACGAGCACGCGCACCCGTTTTTCCCCCGCAAAGACCGCCCTGATCATCTCTTCCCGTTCGTCTGCGGAGAACATCGTCTGTTTTTTTCTGTTCTCGGCAACGGCGACGACAACTTCGTCGAAGATCATAAGGCTCTTCTTTACCGTATCGGCATGGCCGACGGTGAAGGGGTCGAACGTCCCCGCAAAGACACATTTTTTCATGTTTGGCTCCTTTTGAAAAAGACGACGCTCGTCCTTCCGTAGTTCCTTGCGTCCGCTTCTTCGAACCCACAGACGGGTATGATCTTCCGCTCGCTCTCAACAACGACGAGCCCGTCCGCACGGAGAAGTTCCCGCGCGGCGACAAGCGTTAAGATCTCCCCCATGCAGTCCATCCGATAGGGCGGATCGCAGAAAATGAGATCGAAGGGTCCCGCGACCGTTTTCAGGCAGGCGAGGTAATCGAGGCGGTAAACTTTCGCGGATTCCTTCGCCGCCGCAAGATTTTTTCGGAGTACCGCGAGGCTTTCGGCGGAATGATCGTTAAAAACGACCTCTTTTGCCCCGCGCGAGAGGCATTCGAGCCCCAACGCGCCGCTCCCCGCAAAGAGATCCAGAACTCTTGCGCCCTCGAGCCTGTCCGACAGGATCTGAAAGACGGATTCCTTCACGCGGTCGGATGTGGGACGGATCTCCTTCCCCGCAAAGGGGACGAGTTTGAGCCCGCGGTGTTTCCCTGCAATGATCCTCATTTTTTCTTTTTCCCCGCGGCCTTGATCGCCTCTTCCCGCTCCTCTTCCCTGAGCTTCCTGCCGCGCTCGACGTATGCGCCGACGAGATATGCGATCCCGCTGACGAGAATCGGCAAAAGAACAAAGAGAAGGGACCAGAGCGGGTCATACTTCATTCCGACGCCCCCTTCGCCCGTCCCGAACCAAGTGATGGGAATGATCGCCCAACCTGCGAACATCGCAAAGAAGACGCTTGCGGTGACATAAAAATAGTGCGCCAGAACGCCGAAGAAGATGACGGGGACGCCGACGAGGAGCCCGATATAAAACCCTTTCCACGGGCGGAATTCCCGCTCGGGCCTGTGATCGCCGCCCGATTGGATCCCGAGACGGGCGTTTCTCCTGTGGATATTGCCCGTGAGATAGTTATCGTAGTGCAGAATGCCCGTATGATACATGAGATGTGCGTTGAAAAATGCGCCGATCGCGATACAGATACTGCCGAGCACGATCTCGAGGACCGTGGACTCGTCGGGCACGATCGCCTGCAGGGCAAGGAGCAAAAGGCTCATGAAGAGGTACATCAGGTACGGCGTGACCATGCGCCGCCAACATTCCTTCTGAATGCGCCAAAAGAGCTGCCAACCCGTCGGATTGGAATAGTCCTTGACTTTTTTCGGTTTCTTGTTGTCGTTGAGCATTCTTTCCCCCAAAGGACGTTCACGCCCTTATTTTTTATTATACCCCTTTGATGCGGACGTGTCAAGCTATTCCGTTCCCCAAAGGGCGGATCGATAAAAAAAGCCCCCGCGGGGGGGAGTAAGGATGGCGTATTTGAGAACGACACCCCCTCAGTCGCGCAAAGGCAGCGCGACAGCTCCCCCTCGAGGGGGAGCCAAGGGGGCTTGGATTTACCTGATGTATTCCTTTACGGCTTTGGAAGGCAGGCGGACGAGCGCCTCATAGACTGAAGTGCCGTGCTCAAGGGCGTAGCGTTCGAAATCCGAGACGAGGAGGACC
>CANRIY010000041.1 GCA_947630775.1 uncultured Clostridia bacterium
CCGAGCGCAAAGACCTTGGTGCCCTTCGACTTTTCGGTGCCGATCGAGGAATACCACTTCGCCCCCTTCATGATGATGGGGTTGATGTTCGCCCACGTTTCAACGTTGTTCAGAATGGTGGGCTTGCCGAAGAGGCCCTTGACGGCGGGGAAGGGAGGACGGGGACGAGGCTCGCCGCGGTGACCTTCGATGGAAGTCATGAGCGCAGTCTCCTCGCCGCAGACGAACGCGCCCGCGCCGAGACGGATGTCGATATCGAAATCGAACCCGCTGTCCAAAATGTTCTTGCCGAGCAGGCCGTATTCATGCGCCTGCTTGATCGCGATCTTGAGCCTTTCGACGGCGATGGGGTACTCCGCACGGACGTAGATATAGCCCTGATGTGCGCCGATCGCATAGCCGGCGATCGTCATCGCTTCGAGCACGCAGTGGGGGTCGCCTTCGAGAACGGAACGGTCCATGAACGCGCCGGGGTCGCCCTCGTCCGCGTTACAGCAGACATATTTGATATCGCCCGCGGAAGCCTTTGCGAAGCTCCACTTTCTGCCGGTGGGGAAACCTGCGCCGCCCCTGCCGCGGAGGCCCGAGTCGAGCACTTCCTTGATGACGTCGTCGGGCGTCATCGTCGTTAAAACTTTTTCGATGGCGGCATAGTCGCCCGCCGCGATGGCCTCTGTGATGTCCTCCGCCGCGATCACGCCGCAGTTTCTGAGCGCGATACGCATTTGCTTCTTATAGAAAGGCGTCTCAGCGAAGGGGGTGATGGAGCCGTCGGTGTGGACGGTATCCTGATAGAGGAGCTCTTTGACGATCTCCCCGCCCGGGATGAGATGCTTTTTGACGACCGTTTCGACGTGTTCGGGCGTCATCTGCGCATAGAACGCGCCTTCGGGATAGACGATCATGATGGGGCCGAGGGTGCAGAGACCGAAACAGCCCGTCTTGACGACGAGGACGTCGTGGATATCGCACTCTTCCATCGTCTTTTCGAGATGTTCGATGACCTGTTTGGAGTGGGAGGAGGTACAGCCCGTGCCGCCGCAGACGAGGACTTGCTTTCTGTACCCCGTGTGCTTCGCCATCTCTTCGGCCTGTTCCCGCACGAGGCGTCTCACGTCGATGAGTTGCTGTTTTTTTGCGCGGAGCGCGTCTAATTCTTTGACAGTCATTTGCTTGCCTCCTTGTATTGGTCGAGGATGCCCTTCACTTTATCGGGCGTGAGCTTGCCGTAGACCTCTTCGCCCACCATCATGACGGGCGCAAGGCCGCACGCGCCGACGCAGCGGCAGCTGTCGATGGAGAACAGTCCGTCCTCGGTGCATTCCCCGCACTTGATGCCGATCTTGTCGGAGCCCTTGACGTAGCAAGCGGTGCCGAGGCATACGCTGATACGGTGTTTGCCCTTGGGTTTGAGAGAAAACTGCGAGTAGAAGGTGGCGACGCCGTACACCTCCGAGAGGGAAATGCCGAGCCCCTCCGCAATCTTCTTTTGAACGGGCATCGGCAAATACCCGTAGATCGCCTGTGCTTCCTGCAAAATGTGCATGAGGCAACCGGGCGTTGAGCGCGATGCTTCGATGACGGCTTCAAGCGCTTTCTCTTGTTCCGCCGTTCCGCATTTCGCTTCACAGTGTTCCATACCAACCTCCTTAAAAGTTATCTTTCGAGGCTCCCGTTTCCGAAAAAGGCAGCCTGCGGATTTTTTGCATGTGTATTATAACATACTCCAATCATTTTTTCAACCTGTTTTCGCCATTTGGCTGAAATTGTCGAAGATTTTATTGTTTGGCAGATTTTAGGGGGAACCAAGGAACGGGGCAGCGAGGGACGTTCAAAGCTCGGCGATGCACTCCACTTCCGCGAGGACGTTTTTGGGGAGCGTCTTCACCGCGACGCAGCTCCTTGCGGGCTTTTCGGTAAAATACTGCGCATAGACCGCGTTGAATGCGGCAAAATCGCCCATATCCGCAAGAAAACAGGTGGTTTTGACGACCTTTTCAAGACCCATTCCCGCCGCTTCGAGCACCGCTTTCAGATTTTTGCAGATCCGCTCCGTCTGAGCCTCGATGCCGCCTTCCACGATCCCGCCCGTCGCGGGGTCGATGGGGATCTGCCCCGAAGTAAAGAGCAGATTTCCGATGCGTATTGCCTGTGAATAGGGTCCGATCGCCGCGGGCGCCTTTTCCGTGTGAATTTTCTGCATATGACCTCCTTTTCGGTTATGAAATTTTGAATCCCGCCTCTTTGAATGCCTTGCGGATATGGTCGATGTGGGCAAAGTCCCGCGTCTCCATTTCGATGCGCACGAAACAGCCGATGATGCCGTTTTCGCTCGCGTGTTCGTGGTGGACACTCGTGATGTTCGCCCCGCACTCCGCAATGATCCCCGTGACCCGCACGAGTTGCCCCGGCTGGTCGGCAAGCTCGATATTGAGGGTGCACTTCCTGCCCGACATCAAAAGTCCTCTGTCGATGATGCGGGAGAGGATGGTGACGTCGATGTTGCCGCCCGAGACGACACAGCACACCCGTTTCCCTTTCAGTTCGGGGAGTTTTCCCGCAAGGATCGCCGCGACGGGCGTTGCGCCTGCTCCCTCGGCAACCATCTTTTCCCGCTCCAACAGGGCGAGGATGGCGCGGGCGATCTCCTCGTCCGAGACGGCGACGATCCCGTTCACATACCGCTTGCAATAGTCGTAAGTGAATTTCCCGGGCTGTTTCACTGCGATGCCGTCCGCGATCGTCGAGACGGAGGGAAGCGCCCCGATCCTGCCGTCGCGGAGCGAATTGAGCATGGAGGGCGCGCCCGCCGCCTGAACGCCGTACACCTTGACGTGCGGCGCGAGCGATTTGATCGCAAAGGCGACGCCCGAGATGAGCCCGCCGCCGCCCACGGGCACGACGACCGCGTCAACGCCTTCGAGCTGTTCTACGATCTCCAGCCCCACGGTGCCCTGCCCCGCAATGACGTCCTCGTCGTCGAAGGGGTGGATGAAGGTATAGCCGCGCTCCTTTTGCAGTTCTATGGCGCGGGCATAGGCGTCGTCGTACACCCCCGGCACGAGGCAGACGTCCGCGCCGTATCCCTTGGTTGCTTCCACCTTGGAGATGGGTGCGCCCGCGGGCAGACAGATGAGTGAACGGATCTGGTTTTTGGTCGCCGCGAGGGCCACCCCTTGGGCATGGTTGCCTGCGGAGCAGGCAATGACGCCCCGCGCCTTCTCTTCTTCGGAGAGGCGGGAGATCTTGTAATAGGCGCCGCGGAGCTTGAACGAGCCCGTCGTTTGCAGGTTTTCCGTCTTTAGGAAGAGCTCGTATTCGTCGGTGAGCCTTGCCGCGCGGATGACATCCGTCTTATGGACGGCATGGGAGAGGACGCGCTCTGCGTCCCGCAATTTTTCAAGTGTGAGCATAGCAGGTTTCCTTTTGAATGATGATATTATTATAGACCCGAAAATTTATACTGTCAAGCCTATTGACAGAAAGTTCATCACGACGCGGGCGGATACGGGCAGCGGCAGCGGACCATGGCGCAGCACAATGCCGCGCTATTGCGTATCTTCGGGCGCCGCGGCGCGATAAATTTGCGCAAATCTCTTTACACGGATAAAAATTTGTTATATAATAAAGAGAGACGTGGAACTTGGGGATCCGAATCCTTGGCTCCCCTCGTAGGGGAGCTGTCGAGGCGTAGCCGAGACTGAGGGGTTTTTGAAACCCTTTCGGCCCTGCGGGCCACTTCCCCTGAGAGGGGAAGCGAGAAAGGCTTCCCCCCTTGCCCACCCCTTGAGGGGTGGGTGGCACGGCTGTCCTTGCCGTGACGGAAGGGGTGGTATACGATTGAGAACGACACCCCCTTAGTCGCGCAAGGACGCGCGACAGCTCCCCCTCAAGGGGGAGCCGAGAAAGGCCTACCCCCTTGGGGGGGGAGGCTCCGCCGCTTGCGGCGGTGGTGGGGGGGATGATGTTCGCCTTTCCCCCCATCCGTCACGGCTATGCCGTGCCACCCTCCCCCCCATAGGGGGTAGGGCCGGGTTTCCCGAAGCGCCAAGAAGACACTCTGTAACACTCAGATAAGGAAGAAGCCATATGCGTATCATCTTCGGACAATGGAAGTATATCTTGAAGAATCTGTGGTCTGTGCTGCCGTTTGCGATTTTGCCTGCGGCAATGCTTGCCTTATCGCTCGATTACGATGCGATCTCCGCCGTGACGCACGCCTTTTTTACGGGGGGGCTCAAGGACATGGGGTATGTCGTTTTGTTCCGCGCCTTCAGTCTCGTGCGGATCGACAGCGTCTGGATGGCGCTCCTGTCGGTCGGGACGGCGGCGGTCTCCTGCGTCTGTTTTACCCTTCTTCTCGCTCTTGTGGAAAAGCATATGCGCATTGGCAAACGCACGCTGAGCGGGCTGTGGCACCAGTTCACATGGCTGGTCCTGCCCGTCCTGTGGATCCTCCTCATCTACACGTTTTTGTATGAAGCGTGGGCGGCGGTCCTCTCCGCGCTCCTCTTTGTGGTATGCGCTCTGCCCTCGACGGCCTTTTTATACATTCTGTTTTTGGCCGTCATCTGCGTCTTTGCGTTCCTTCTCATCTATCTCGTCGTCCTGCTCTATCTCTTCTTGCCCTGCAAACAGGTGACGGGGTTCCGCACCTATGACGCGTTCTTTTATTCTTACCGCCTGATGACGGGGGTCCGCGGGAAACTTCTCATTTCCCTTCTCATCTCGTTCGGGGGCACCATGATCGTGCTCGCCGCCACATCTCTTCTGCCCATGGCTGTCTTTGCGATCGTCGGCTTCATCCTCTTCAACTTCCTCTTTATGAGCTTCGGCGTGCGGATGGAGACGGTGTATTTTGCGACGGATAAGCTGGACAGGGAGGACAGACTGAAAAGCTATCGGGAGCTGTTGCCATGAGATTTCGCAATGCCGTCTATATCGCGGGCGAAAATTTTTCGACCGTCTTCAAACATCTTCTCTACCGCCTGTTCACCGCGGCGATCATCGGGAGCCTTGCTTATGTCATTCTGAAACTCGGGCTTGCCGCGATCACGGAGAGCGCGGAGGTCGCGACGCTCAAGGACCTCGTCGGCTCCTTTGTCCATGCGCTCTTCACGGGCGAATCGGAGACGCTCAGGGCCTTTTCGGGGGAATTTCAGTCGGCGCTCACCGCCCTAATGAAGCTCATCGCCTTCAATTCCGCTTCCATCATCGGCTGTGTCATCGGGCTGTGTCTTCTGTACCTTTTATCACGGTTCGTGAACGGGCTCGCGCTGTTTGCGGTGGGGAACGTCATCAGCGACAGAATGAGCACCTATTCCCGCACGAGCTTCTCGCAGGCGTACTTTAAGAGCATCTCCAAGGCGTCGCTCTATCAGGTCATCTATGTGCCGATCTGCTTTGTGTATGACGCCCTATCGCTCCTTGCCTGCTGGTTCTTCTTCTTTTATGCGCCGTCCTTTTTGCCCTCTTGGGGGTTTGTGACGGTGCTCATCGCCGTCTCTCTGACGCTCACCGCGATCGTGTGTTTCGAATCGCTCAAGATGACGCTCATTTCCTCGTGGATGCCCGCGGTCGTTGCGGACGGCATGCCCGTCGCGGCGGCGTTCCGCGCCAGCGTACGCGAGAAAAGGGGCTTCGGCGCAAGGTTTGCGGGATTTGTCGCGGCGATCTACCTCGTCATCGCCGTCAACGTGCTCTTTGCGGTCGCGACGGTCGGGAGCGCGCTCCTCATCACCGTGCCGCTCAGCTACATCTTCCTGCTCTGCCTGCAATTCGTCAATTACTTTACGGCGCAGGGGAAGAAGTATTTCATCTCGAGAAATGCCATCGAAGATCCTTCGGACATTCAGCCAAAATAAAAACGAAAGGCGCCGACGCGCCTTTTTTATCATAAGGAGGAAACATGAATTATCAACAAAACTACGAAAAATGGGTCTCCGATCCCCGTCTCCCCGAGGGGTGCAGACGGGAACTTGCGGCGATCCGTGACGACGAAAAAGAGAAGGAATACCGCTTTGGCGGGGAACTGGAATTCGGTACGGCGGGCATGCGCGGGATCATCGGATGCGGCATGAATATGATGAATTGCTTCACCGTCATGCGTGCGACGCAGGGGCTTGCGGAGTATCTGAAGACCCTTCCCGAAGAGGACCGTGCGCGGGGGGTCGTCATCTCCTATGATACGAGAAGGAACAGCCGCAAGTTTGCCGAAAAGGCGGCGGCGGTGCTCGCAAAGAACGGCATCAAGGCGTATCTCTTCGACGATGTGCATCCCGTGCCCATGCTCTCCTATGCCGTGCGGTATCTGCACACGATCGCGGGGATCATGATCACCGCCTCGCACAACCCCAAGGAATACAACGGCTATAAGGTCTACGGCGAGGACGGCGCCCAGATGTCCCCCGAAGCGACGGCGATCGTCGTGAAGTTCATCAGTGCCATCGGCGATTATCTCTCCGTCTCGGGCGATGAGAAGAGCCCGCTCGTTCTCCCCGTCCCCAAGGAAACGGACGAGACGTATATCCAAGAGCTTTCGAAACTCACCCTCTCGGAGGAAGCCGTCGAAAAGTGCGGGAAAGATCTCAAACTCGTCTATACTCCCGTGCATGGTTCGGGGTATGTGCCCGTCATGACGATCTTGAAAAAGCTCGGCATCAACGTTTCCGTCGTCGAGGAACAGACGACGAAGGACACCGAGTTTTCCACCGTCAAAGTTCCCAATCCCGAGTTCAAGGAGACGCTCTCCATGGGCATCGACCTTGCGAACAGGATCCGGGCGGACGTCGTCTTCGGCACCGACCCCGACTCCGACCGCCTCGGCGTAGCCGTCAAGGACGACAAAGGGGAGTTTACGGCGCTCTCGGGCAATCAGGTCGGCGTCCTGCTCCTCGATTATATCCTGACGAGGCTCCGCGAGGAGAACGCCCTTCCCGCAAATGCCGCCGTCGTGAAGTCGTTCGTATCCACGGGAATGGCGAGGGCGGTCTGCGAGGAGTTCGGCGTAGCCCTCTTCGAAACGCCCGTCGGATTCAAATTCATCGGCGAGAAGATCAAGGAGTGGGAGAAGGACTCTTCTCACACCTTTGTGTTCGGGTTTGAGGAGTCCTGCGGGTATCTCCGCGGCACCCATGCCCGCGATAAGGACGCCGTCGTCGCATCCATGCTCTGCGCCGAGATGGTCTGCTACTACACCTATATCGGCAAGACGGTGTGGGGGAGACTGCAGGAGCTCTATCAAAAATACGGGTTTGTGCTCGATAAGAATATTTCCATCCAGTATGCGGGGCTCAATGCCATGAAGGAGATGAACGCCGCGGTCGACGCCCTGAAAACGGTCAAGGCGGAAAAGTTCGGCGACCTTGCGGTCGAGGCCGTGCGCGATTACTCCAAGGACGTGCGCATTGCCGCAGACGGCACGAGGACGGCGCTCGGGATCCCCGTGTGCAACTGCGTCTATTATGAGCTTGCGGGCGGGAGTTTCATCTGCGTCCGCCCGAGCGGCACCGAGCCGAAGCTGAAGATTTATTATTCCATCCGCGCCGCGGACGAGGCGGCGGCGGAGCAAAAGATGTCCGCCGCAAAATCAGACGTTGAAAAGCTGCTCTCCGAACTCAAATAAGATTTTTTCACAAAGACAGAAAAACACGGGAAAAACTCCCGTGTTTTTTGATGTATGAATGGTCCCTTCGGCTGCCCCCTTTGAAGGGGGGCGGCTCCGACGCGGTTGCGGCGGTGGTGGGGGTTGATGTAGGGGCACCCCCACCTGACGCGCTGTGCGCGCCACCCGCCCCCGGAAACAGGGGCAGGTCTTTTGGCGGCTCAGGATGACATAATTCTTTAATTTTTTGTGAAACTTTTATGTAAGACTTTCGCACAAGTTGACAAAGAAGCGAAAAAATCCTATAATATGCTTATGATTTATCTGAAAGATTTTCGTCAAGGTAAACTATTGTACGAAGCGCTCGATTCGGACGTGCGGCTCGGGATGCTCGAGGAGCTTTTAACGCGCGGCGAGCTCAATTTGGCCTATTTTGCAAAACGGTTCGGCGTCTCCAACGGGGCGATCACGGCGCACGCCAAAAAGCTGCATGCGGCGGGGCTCATCGAGATCTCCACTTCCTCGGGCGTGCGGGGCACGCAGAAGATCTGCTCGCTCGCGACGGACAAGATCATCGTGGACTTCCTCGCCCATCCGCAGGCGGAGGGCAGGGTGGAGTCCGCGCACATCGACGTGGGGCAATACGTCGGGTATGAAGTCCATCCGACCTGCGGGATCGCGACGGGGGAGCATATCATCGGCGGATTCGACGATCCCGCCTGTTTCTCCTATCCCGAGCGGGCCAAGGCGGGGATCCTGTGGCTCTCCTACGGGTATGTGGAATATCTTCTGCCCAATTATCTCACCGAAAATACGGTGCTCAAAGAGTTCCGCCTTTCCCTCGAGATCGCCTCGGAGGCGCCCGGGTACGCCGCGTACTATCCCAGCGATATCCATTTTCTCGTCAACGGGAAGGACCTCGGGATCTATACGAGCAAGGGGGAATATAACGACCGCACGGGTACCTGTAACCCGACATGGTGGTACGGAAATCTGGGGCAGTACGGCAAAAAGATCCTCATCGCGGTGGGGAGCGAGGGGACGCTCATCAACGGCGTCAAGGTCTCGGATACCACCCTTGCGGACCTCGCCCTGAAGCCCGCGGAGCAGATCCGTTTCCGCATCGCCGTCTTTGAGAACGCCGAAAACCGCGGAGGATTCACCCTCTTCGGGAAGGGCTTCGGCGACTATGACGAGGGCGTCGTCTGCCAATTCGTCTACCGTTAAGAAGCGCCGCTCCGCTTTCGCTTTCGGAATTTTAGGGAAAAGCAAAAATTTCCGCGAAAGTGGGCGGAAAGTGTTTGACAGGCTGATTCCTTTTTGCTATAATATGGAAGAAAATAAGTGCTGCGGCGAAGGAGGGTAGTGAATATGTCCACGATCAGAGTCGGAGAAAACGAGAATCTCGAATCGGCGCTCCGCCGTTTCAAGAGAAAGTGCTCGCGCGACGGCATCATCGGCGATCTTCGTAAGAAGGAATTCTACGAGAAGCCTTCCGTCAAAAAGAGAAAGAAGTCCGAAGCCGCGAGAAAGAGAAGCAGAAACTAATGAGGGATCCGCAAGAATTTGCGGATCTTCTTTTTTGCGAAATTTGTCGGAACGTATCCGTGGAGGGCGGCATGGAAAAGACCTTGAAAATGCTTGCAAAAGAGGCGAAAACACGCATGAAAAAGGGATTTTGGCAGCAGTGCGAGGAAGAACTCCACAAAGAGCGTAGCCATGCCCGCGCACAGGGGATCAACGAGAGCAAGATGGAACGCTATTTTCAGGCGAAAGTCGGGGCGCAGATCAAGGGGGAAACGCCCGACGCGTTCTATCTGAAAGTTAAAAACATGCTCCTTGCCGAGGGCGAGGTCTCTGACGCGATCGGAAGGCTTACGGACAGGGAATATTACGACTCCCTGAGCTATTCCGACCGCCAGCGCTACACGTTGGAGCTCTCGGAAAAGTATCTCGCCGCCCTCGAACGCTTCAAACGGGAGTACGAGTTCGAGATCAAGGGGAGAAAATAAGCCGGGTGATGGTTCGACTGACCATGACGTATTCAGAATGACACCCCCTCAGTCGCCTGTGGCGACAGCGTCTCATGCGGGTAGAGACCCGCATTCGGTCAGCATTTGCCCGAGTATATGGGCAAATGCCAAGAAAATTTTGCGCCAAAGATTATCAACCTTTGGCAGAATGCAAAATTTTCCCCTCGAGGGGGAGCCAAGGTTCGGGTAAAACGGACGTTTCGTTTCACGCGGCGTTTGCGGCGCGCCAAACACTTGCGTTTTCCCTTCCGCTCTGCTATAATAGAGGGGTATGGAAGCGTTATACTCACTCAACGAAGAACAGACCCTCCCCGTCAACGATACGGAGGGCGCCGTCCTCGTGCTCGCGGGGGCGGGAAGCGGCAAGACGAGGGTACTTACGGCGCGCATCGCGCACCTCATCGAGGATCTCTCCGTCCCGCCCGAAAACATTTTAGCGATCACCTTTACCAACAAAGCCGCCCATGAGATGCGTGAGCGGCTCGAACGCTATACAGACACCCGCAATATGTGGGTGTGCACCATCCACTCCATGTGCGTGAAAATTTTGCGCATGTATGCGGACCGCCGCGGGCTCACCGAGAATTTTTCCATCTATTCCGAACAGGAGCGGAACGCCGTCATCAAGCAGGCCTTCCGCGAGTGCGACCTCACCGACGACGACGGGCTGTTGAAGTCGGTGCGCTACCATATTTCAAACGCGAAGATGCTCGGGCTCTCCCCCGAGGAGTACCGCGTCCGTTTTGCGCATGAGCGCAACATCGAGGCGGCGGTGAAGGTCTACGTCAAGTATGCCGCCCATCTCAGAATGTACAACGCGCTCGATTTCGACGACCTTCTGAGCGAAGCGCTCGCCCTTCTCTCGCAGGATGCGGACGCGCGGGAGTACCTTGCGAACAGATTCCGCTATATCCATGTCGACGAGTTTCAGGACACCAACGCCGTGCAGTTCGACATCATCAAACTTCTCTCGTCCGTGCACGGGAACCTCTTCGTCGTCGGCGATGACGACCAGTCCATCTACGGTTGGCGGGGAGCGAAGATCGAGAACATTCTGCACTTCGAACAGAGTTTCCCGAAGGCGAAAATCTATAAATTGCAGCGGAATTACCGCTCCACCGCCTCTATCCTCGCCCTTGCTAATGCCTCCATTTCCAACAATCGTTTCCGCAAGGGGAAGGAACTCTGGACGGAGGCGCCCGAAGGGGAGAAGCCCGTCTACTATGAGGCGGACGAGGAGACGGGGGAAGCCCTCTACTGCGCAAGAGTCATCGCGGAAGCGGCGCGGAACGGGAAAAAACTCTCCGATTTTGCCGTCCTCATGCGGATCAACGCGCTCACCCGCTCCTACGAGCAGGAATTTACGAAGTACGGGATCAACTATAAGGTGTTCGGCGGGTTCAAATTCTTCGAACGGAAGGAGATCAAGGACGTCCTTGCCTATCTCCGCCTCGTCGCGAACCCCTTCGACAGCGAGGCCGTCCACAGGATCATCAACGTCCCCCGCCGCGGCATCGGGGATAAGACGATGCAGGCGCTCGAAGAGTACGCCGCGCGCGAGGATCTCTCCCTCTACGACGCCATTCTCGACTGCGACCTTCTGCCGCTCAGCGGCGGGACGAAGGAAAAATTGCATATATTCGGCAAATATATCAAGGAGCTCGTCGTCCTCTCTCAGGAGGAGAGCGTCGCCTCTCTGACGAAATATATCCTCGCGACTTCGGGCATGCGGGAGCAATATGCGGACAATTCGGACGAATCGGTCACAAAACGCGCCAATCTCGATGAGTTCCAGAACTCCGTGGACGAGTTTGTCCGCCTCAACGAAGAGGCGTCCCTTGCCGACTATCTCCAACAGATCACCCTCTATTCGGACACCGACGAGATGGACGAGGGGGACTATGTGACGATCGCGACCATTCATTCCGTCAAGGGACTGGAATTCGACAGCGTCTTCCTCGTGGGGCTCGAAGAGAACATCATGCCGACTTCCCGCTCCGTGGACGACCCGCGCGCCATCGAGGAAGAGCGGCGGCTCATGTATGTCGCCATCACGCGGGCGAAGAAAAAGCTCTATCTCACCCGCTCCAAGAGCAGATATCTCTACGGGCGCAGGGAGCCCACGGTGCGCTCCCGTTTTGTCGACGAGCTTTCTTCCCTTCTCGACATGCCAAAAAGC
>CANRIY010000042.1 GCA_947630775.1 uncultured Clostridia bacterium
GAGGACGTGCGGGAGACCTTCTATAAGCGCGCAAAGATCATCTCTGGGATCCGCAACTTCCTCGACAGCCGCGGCTATCTCGAAGCGGATACGCCCATTTTGCTCCCCCTCGAGATCGGCGCGGACGCCCGTCCCTTCAAGACCCACCACAACGCGCTCGACCTCGACATGTATCTGAGGATCGAGACGGAGCTCTACTTAAAGCGGCTCATCGTCGGGGGATTCGGCAAAGTTTATGAGATGGGGCGCATCTTCCGCAACGAGGGCATGGATGCGAAGCACAACCCCGAATTCACCACCGTGGAGATCTACGAGGCGTACGCCGACTATCACACGATGATGGATCTCGTCGAAGAGATGTACAAACACGTTGCCATGCTCGCCTGCGGGACGCTGCAGGTGGAGTATCAGGGCGTGACGCTCGACCTCTCCAAATGGGAAAAACTCACCATGACCGAGGCGGTGAAGAAGTACTCGGGCGTCGATTTTTCGCTCGTCTCTTCGGATGAGGAAGCGCAGAAGCTCGCTGCGGAGCACCACATCGAACTTGAAAAGGGGAAGGACAGCAAGGGGCATATCCTTGCGGAGTTCTTCGACGCCTATGTGGAGGACAAGCTCATCCAGCCCACCTTCATCTATGAATACCCCGTGGAGATCTCTCCCCTCGCGAAGCGGAAGAAGGACGATCCCACGATGACCGAACGGTTCGAATATTTCATGATGGGCATGGAGATGGGCAACGCCTTCTCCGAGCTCAACGACCCCATCGACCAGCGCCGCCGCATGGAAGAACAGGCGGCAAAGAAGCGGGCGGCGGGCGCAAAGGCAGAGGTGGACGAGGATTTCCTCGACGCGCTCGAACACGGCATGCCCCCCACGGGCGGGCTCGGGCTGGGCGTCGACCGTCTCGTCATGCTCCTCACAAACAGCCCCACCATCCGCGATGTGCTTCTCTTCCCCACAATGAAACCCAAAAAATAAAGAGGGAGTAAAGTGGACGCTAAGATCACAAAACACAGGCTCGCCGTCCTTCTGTCATATGATTGGCTGAAGATGATCCTCGCCGCCGCGGCAGTTGTCGTGTCGATCGTTGTCCTCTTCACCATGATCAGGACCCGTCCGACGGCCGCCCAAAAGTACACCGTTTACAGTATCGGCGGGCTCGAGCCCGCGCGGGACAGCGCATATCTCGTCGAGTCGCTGAAAAAAGAATTTTCCTACGATATTCTCGACGTCTCCATGGAGAACTTTCAGGAGAGCTCGATAGGGAACACATCGTTTGCCGCCCGCCGCGGCGTTTTGGAGGGAAACGCCCTCTTTGTCTCCGATGAGGCGGCGGACGAAAACACGCTGTCCCCCTTCTCGTCGATCTGCCAAAGCGGGCTTTCGCAGGAGCACACGCCCGAAGAGCACATCGGGCTCTTCCACGATATCGGCGAACTCATGCGCGATTGCGAGAATTACCTCATGAACTTCTACGGCGAGGACTGGGAGAACAGCGACGATCTCGACATGGGGCGGGTCCGTGCCTGTTTTATGGCGCGGAACGGCTCGGACAAGCGGTTCAAAACGGACGCGCAGAAGGAAGCGGGCGTGCAGTCCGAAGCGGCGCGGATCGCTCTCATCAAGAAAAATTACCTTGCCGTGCGCGAGGCATTTGAAAAGGGCGGTCTTACGACGGTCGGCTATCACAGCGAATTCGACTACGGCGGCGAGCATATCGACCGCACCTATAACGTCGGGATCAACCTCGGCAGGCTCACGGGGATCTCCGATCTCTTCTTTTACACGAAAGCCGACGGCAGTAAATCGAAGGATAAGCTCACCCTGCTCTTCTTCAACAACGGCGAAGAGGCGGGGGACGCAAAATACGAGAATTTCGTCTTTCTCGGCTATCTTCTGAGGACATATGCGCCTGTATATTCGTGAAATGCTCGACGCGCAGGGTCCGCATCTCTCCTTTCATACCCCCGGGCATAAGCGGGCGGGCGAGGACATCACGGAACTGAGCTATTCCGACAGTCTTCTCTCCCCCTGCGGCGCGATCGCGGCGGCGGAGAAGGACATTGCCGAAATTCTCGGCGCGGCGCGCAGTTTTATCCTGACGGACGGGAGCACATGCGGGATCTTCTCCATGCTCTACGCCTTAAAGGCGAAAGGCGTACGCTCACTCGCCGTTCCCGAACACTCCCACCGCAGTGTCAAAAATGCCTGCCGCGTGCTGGGAATCACGCCCGTTCCCATTCCGCAGACGGTAAGGCGGGGGATCCCCGTGCAGCCCTCGGCGGCGGCGATCGGGGAGGCGGTAAAAACGGCGGACGCACTTCTTCTCACCTCTCCCGATTATTACGGATTTCTGGCACCCATGTCCGAGGCGCGAGAAATTTGTGGCACCCATGCCAAGCCCTTCATTGTCGACGGCGCACACGGGGCACACCTGCACTTTACGGACATGTATGCGGGAAATTACGCCGACATGTGGGTGGACGGCGTGCATAAATCCCTGCCCGCGCTCACGCAGGGGGCGGTCGTCTCCGCAAAGACGGAAGCGTGGGGGAAAGCGCTCCGCGAGGGCGTGCGCACCTTCCGGACCACCTCTCCCTCCTATCCCATCATGGCGAGCGTCGAGGAGGCGGTCAAATTCCCCCGCAACCGCATGATCGACGAAGCGGCGGCTCGGGGCGGTCGAAAACGACGACTGGACGAAGATCGCGCTCTTTTTCGGGGCGGAAGCGGACGAAGCGGAGCGCATGCTCGAAGCGGCGGGCGTCTATCCCGAATTCAACGATCAAAACTATCTGATGTTCTACCTCTCCCCCTGCACGAAGAAGGAAGATTTAATGCGGCTCGAAGAACTTCTCAAAGGATTTCCCCGTGCAAGCGCGGAAGGGGCGGAGATCGGCGTCATCCCCATCTATTCGGAGGAATAATGCGGCAGCTCTTGCGGGAGACAACTGCATACAAGGGCATGCGGGCGGATATCCACGCAAGCCTCGTCGTTTTTCCCGACGAAAAGTATCTGCGGCCCCTTCTCAGGGAGTGCGCGAAGGCGTTTTTCGGCGCGGAAGATGGGAGCCGCCTTGCAAAACTTTTGGACGAAGAGCACTTTGCGGATTGCCTGTTTTTGCCCGAAGAGGGCGGAAAACTCACCGCCGAAATGGGCGCGAGGATCGTCGACGAGAGCGTTCTGCGCCCCGTGGAGGGGGAGAAAAAGCTGTTCGTGCTCGATAATTTCCACACGGTCACCCCGCTCGTGCAGAATAAACTTCTGAAATCGCTCGAAGAGCCCCCCGCGGGCGTGTACTTTTTGCTCGGGTCGGCCAACGAACACGCCGTTTTGCCGACGGTGCGCTCCCGCGTCAAGCAGATCGCCGTTCCCCCTTTTTCGGAGAATGAGATTATGAAGGCGCTCTCCCGCATGTATCCCGATGCGGAGGGGAAGAGGGAAGCGGCGGCGGCGTGCGGCGGCGTGCTCTCCGTCGCGGAGACCCTCTTAAAAGGGGGCGGCGAGGAGTTCGTCCGTGCGGAAAAATTCCTGTCGGGCGAGGACATTGAGGCATTCTGCCGCAGTCTGTCCGACAGAAAGGACGCAAAGAGTTTTTTTGCGGCGGTGCGGCTGGTGCTCAGGGACGCCCTTCTCATTTCCCGCGGCGGCGAACGGTATGCGGCGCGCGATAGTGAGGGGACGAAAAAGATCGCCCGTCTGTATCCCGCGGGAGCGGCGATCCGCGGGCTTGCCCTCGTGGAGAACGCCGAGCGGGAGATCGGCTTCAATGCGAATTTTCCCCAGTGTGCGCTTGCGCTGTCCGTCGGACTCAAAAAGGAGAGAGAAACATGGCAAAAGTTGCAGTTATAAAATTCAAAAACAGCAAACCATACTATTTCAATGCGGGGAAACTGGAGCTGAAAAAGGGGCAGAACGTCGTCGTGGAGACTTCCCGCGGGATCGAGTTCGGCACGGTCGCCGAGCCTGAGCGCGAGGTGCCCGACGAGACGGTTTCGTCCCCCCTCAAACCCGTCGTCCGCATCGCGAACGAGCAGGATCTCGAGACGGTGAAGCGGCACGAGGAGCGCCGCGGGGAAGCCATGCGCATCTGCCGCGAAAAGATCGAAAAACACAAGCTCAAGATGAAGCTCATCGACTGCGAGTTCACCTTCGACGGCTCCAAGGTCATCTTTACCTTTACGGCGGAGAGCAGGGTAGACTTCCGCGAACTTGTCAAGGACCTCGCCTCCACCTTCCACCTTCGGATCGAGCTCAAACAGGTCGGGATCCGTGACGAGGCGAAAATTTTGGGCGGGATCGCCTCCTGCGGCAGAGAGTGCTGCTGTGCGGGGTGTTTCCCCGATTTCAAAAAAGTCAGCATCAAGATGGCGAAAAATCAGGGGCTTTCCCTCAACCCGGGGAAGATCTCGGGGCTGTGCGGGCGGCTCATGTGCTGCCTTGCCTATGAGGACGAGTATTACGCGGGCGTCTGCAAGAAGATGCCCAAGATGGGCTCCACGGTCTCCACGCCCGAGGGCAAGGGGACGGTCATCTCCATGAATATGCTCAAACTCAAAGTGCGCGTCAAGATCGAAAAGGACGGCGCCCTTCTCTTCCGCGATTACGGACTGGACGAGATCAAATTCAAGCGCGGACAGAGCCGCGAGGATGACGACGACGGGAAAATTCCCGACGAGGAAAAATAATCCCGAAAAAGCCTTTACGAACACAAAAAGATGTGATATAATACGGATAAGATCATTTATGGAGGAAACGGAAATGGCACATAAAATTTCGGATGAGTGCATATCCTGCGGCGCATGCGCGGATACCTGCCCCGTCGGCGCGATCGCACCCGGTGATACGACGTATGTCGTCGATCCCGACGCCTGCATCGACTGCGGCGCTTGCGAGGACGGCTGCCCCGTCGGCGCGATCAAGGCTGAGTAAGCGAACATCAAAAGGCGCGGTCCCCCGCGCTTTTTTGCTACTAAGGACTGTTTGCCCCCCCACCACCGCCTGCGGCGGAGCCTCCCCCCGAAGGGGGTAGGCCTTCCTTGGCTCCCCCTTGAGGGGGAGCTGTCGCGCGCCCTTGCGCGACTGAGGGGGTGTCGTTCTGATTATGTCATTCCGCACCCCCGCGCTTTCCCAATTACGTCATCCTGCTCCGTCGAAGGGTCACCGCATTATAAATAAGGTGATGCTTCGACACGCCGCAAGGACAGCGCGCCAGCTCCCCTGAGCCGAGGGACCCTCATTCCGAGCCCCGTAAGGGGCGAGTGAATCCCCTCGTAAGTACGGACGCCCGTGGGTCTATGAGATCCGCTCGGCTTCGCCTCGGGATGAGGCCCCTTTTTGAGAGGGGACCGAATTCAAACCACATATGCGCGTTACGGAAACCCTCCTTGTCGGAGATTACAAGATCGTTCAGGATACCGAGCTCTACCGCTTCACTTCGGACGCGGTGCTTTTGTCGCGCTTTCAAAGGGCGAAAAAGGGGGAGCGCGTCGCCGACTTTTGTGCGGGCAGCGGCATTGTGGGTCTGCATTTCTATGCGGAAAACCGCGGGATCGCTTCCGTCACTCTCTTCGAAATGCAGCGCGAACTCGCCGAAATGAGCCAAGAGACCGTGGAGCTCAATCATCTCGAAGACGTCTTCACGGTGGAAAATATGCGGGTGCAGGACATTCCGCCCCGCTATACCGAATATTTTTCGCTCATTCTGTGCAATCCTCCCTACGAGAGAGGGGGATTCCTTCCCGCCGATGAAAAAAAGGCGCTCTGCCGCAAGGAGATCTCGCTCACCCTCGGGGAGCTCGCCGAACACGCACGGCGGTGCCTCAGATTCGGCGGAAGGTTCTCCCTCGTCCACCGCGCGGACAGGCTCGCCGAGGCAATTTATACCTTGCACGACTGCGGGCTGGAGCCCAAGCGGATCCGTCTCGTTGCGGGCAAGGCGGGGGACGCTCCCTATCTCGCCCTCATCGGCGCCGTAAAGGGGGGGAAGAAGGGGGTCGAAGTCCTTCCGACCCTTATCAACGATCTGAAAGGGATATAAAGTATGATAGAATTCGTCGCAACGCCCATCGGCAATCTCAAGGACATCACGCTCCGCGCCCTCGAAGCGCTCAGAAGCGCGGACGTCATCTTCTGCGAGGACACCCGCCACACCCTGAAGCTCCTCACCGCCTATGAGATCAAAAAACCGCTCTGCGCCTGCCACAAGTTCAACGAGCGGGAGGCGGCGGAAAAGGTCATAACCATGTCCGAAGAGGGTAAGCATGTCTGCATCGTCTCGGACGCGGGCATGCCCGTGATCTCCGACCCCGGGTGGGTCGTCTGCCGCATGCTGCGCGAAAAAAATGTGCCCTATACCGTGCTTCCCGGGGCGAATGCGGCGCTCTCGGCGCTCGTCCTTTCCGCCCTTCCCGCAGAGCGCTTTACCTTCGTGGGCTTCCTTCCCGAAAAGCGCAAGGAGCGGGAAGAACTGCTCTCCCGCTATCAGAATGCCCGCGAGACGCTCCTCTTCCACAGCGCCCCGCAGGACGTCGACCGCGACATCGCCGATCTTTTTGCCGTATTCGGGGACCGCGCGGCGTGCGCCGTCCGTGAGATCACCAAAATTTACGAGAGCGCCGAACCCTTCCGCCTCGCTACGGGGCTCGATGGGGAAAAACGGGGGGAATATGTGCTCGTTGTCGCGGGGGCGGAGGAGACGGAAAACCCGCTTCTTGCGCTCTCCCCGCGGGAGCATGTTTCCCATTATTTGGCGGAGGGCATGGACAAAAAAGAGGCCGTGAAGCGCACCGCCCGCGACAGAGGGGTCTCAAAGAACGAGATCTATCAGGACACGCTGGATCTCTGACCCCTTCCCGCCCAGCCTGCCTACTGAAAAATCCGCAAAAAGGGTTGCAATTACAGGCGGAATTTGTTATAATCTGCTTATGCTGACAGCCGCTTTCCCGAAACTGGAAAATCTGAAGTGCACGCGCTTTTTGCGTGCTTTTTTCCGTTCGCCGTATTATCCGTTTCTCGTGGCGGCGCTCATGGCAGTTTCGGAACTCTGCGCGCTCGAGATCCCCGTCTATTACATATATCTCCTCTTCGGGATCCTGTGCGTCTTTTTCTGTGAAGATACGCTCGGCGTCCTTCCCATCGCCTGTTGCGGCTATATGACCTTTTCCGCCAAGAACAATCCGGGCAGATTCCCCGAAACGACGGCATTTGCGGATCCCAAAGTCATGCTCGCGCTCGTCGTGATGCTCATCCTCGCGGCGATCGTGCTTCTCGGGCGGCTGGTGCAATGTATTCTTCTGGGGCGGCGCGGCGCGCCCCGCCTCTTTTTCGGATTTCTCGTCCTCGGCGCCGCCTACATGGTCGCGGGGGCGTTTTCGGGCGTGTACGCTTCCGATACCCTGCTCTACGGCATCGTGCAGATCCTCTCGCTCTCCTTCTTCTATTTCTATTTCTACTTCACGGTCGACTGGGAAAAGACGGACAAGCGGTACATCTTCATCGTCTTTACGGCGATCGCGGCGGGGCTCTTAGCGGAGATCGTGGGAATGTATTTCCAATCGGGCATTCTCACCGCCGAAAATCCTCACAGATCCATGCTCTACACGGGCTGGGGGATCTATAACAACGTGGGGGGCGTGATGGCAATGTGCATGCCCGCGCCCTTCTATTTTACCCTGAAAGCGAAGAAAAACGGCTGGCTGTTTACCCTTCTCGGTTGTCTTTATATGCTCGGCGTGATCCTGACGCAGAGCCGCAGTGCGATCCTTTGCGGCGGGATGGTGTTCGTCGCCGCCGCCGTGATCGTCCTCGTGAAGACGCGGGGAAAGGACCGCGTCATCAGCGCCTCTCTGTTCGGCGTGCTCGCCGCGGCGCTCATTGTCGCCGTGATCTTGCTCCGCTCCAACATTTCGTCCCTCTTTACGAGTCTCTTCAGCATGGATCTGAGCGATAACGGCAGGTTTGAGATCTATCGGAATTGTTTTGCCGCCTTCCGCGAGGCTCCCGTCTTCGGCATGGGATTTTATCATACGCCCGGGGTGGTGATGACAAATGACGGCGTCATGCAGCACGTTGTCTTCCCGAATACCTCCATCGATCTCGGCTTCATTCCCCCGCGTGCGCACAATACGATCCTGCAGCTTCTGGCGAGCGGCGGGATCGTCGCGCTTATTGCCTACCTCTTCCACAGGGGACAGACGCTCTTTTTATTCTTCCGCCGCCCGACGACGGAAAAGACGGTGATCTTTCTTTGCATTGCCGCGCTCCTTCTTGCGAGCCTTCTCGATTGCCACTTCTTCAATTTCGGCCCCGGGCTCCTTTACAGCTGTCTCCTCATTTCCGCCGAAGGGAGCGACAGGGCTCAGGCGGCATAAATAATTCCTTTTGTAAATAATTCAAAAAAACTGCCCCCCGTATGAAAAAAAGGAACAGAAAAAGTCAGGAACATTTGGAAAAAATTTTTTCGGAAAATTCCGACAAAATATTTGCATTTCGAAAACGGGCGTATTATAATATAAGTACACGGTGAGGGGAGCGATCCCCCGCCCCAAAACAGCTCATAATTTTTCCCCCTTATCATATAGTAAAACCCCTCGGAGCGCAAGTTTCGGGGGGTTTTACTTTTGTCTGAATGAACCCCCTCCCCTACCCCTCCCCCTTCAAAGGGGGAGGGCGCTTTTTGTCATTTCGACGGTCCCCTTCAAAGGGGTGTGTTATTTCGACCGAAGCGGTCTCCTGAAGCGGTGGTGTCATTTCGACCGAAGCGAGCCTTTTACAAAGGGGTGTGTCATTTCGACCGAAGCGAGTCTTTTACAAAGGGGTATGTCATTTTGACCGAAGCGAGCCTTTTACAAAGGGGTGTGTCATTTCGACCGAAGCGAAGCGGAGTGGAGAAATCTTAGCGCATCACATCACCCTGCACAGGAGGCATGCCGCCACCGATCCCGAAAATCCCGCAAACAGCGCGATGAGGACGGGGGCCGCCCGCCTCTTTTTTGCACCCGCAAAGTAGACGGCGGAGATGTAAAAGACCGTCTCGCTCGACCCGTAGCAGGCGCACGCACAGCGGGCGAGGTAGCTGTCCGCACCGTATTTTTCGAGGATCTCCGAAAGGAGCGCCGTGGAGCCGCTTCCCGAGAAGGGTTTCATCAGAACGAGCTTGCCGATTTCGGGCGGGATCCCGACGGCGCGGAAGGCGGGGGCAAGAAACCCAGTAAGCATGTCCGAGAGTCCGCTTCTCTCAAAGAGTTCCGAGAGCATGAGGATCGCGGCGAGATAGGGGAAGATCGAAAGGATGAGCGGGACCGCTTCCTTGACCCCGTCCGTAAAGCAGTCATATAGCTTGACCCGCCTGATGAGCGCGTAGAGGAAGAGGAGAAAAAAGAGGGCGGGGAGGATCAGGGCGGCGAATTTCACGCGTATCTCCTGCGCCGAAGGCGGAGAAGGCCCCAGCCGATAAGGGTGGAGAGCAAAGTCGACAGCAGGGTGGGGAGAAGGATATCCGCGGGGCTTTGCGATCCCGCCGCGATCCGCAGTGCGAGGACGGTCGTGGGCAGAAGTTGCAGACTCGTCGCGTTGAGGACGAAGAGAAGATCGGCGGCGTACTCGTTCCCGCCCGCTAAAAACCGCTCTGTCGCCTTGACGCCGAGGGGGGTCGGCATGCCGGGCAGCCCGAGCATATTCGCGGAGAGATTACAGCTTGCAAGATAGACGGCTTCCCTGTCCTGCGTGGAAAAGAGGCGGCGGGCGGCGGGTGAAAAAAGACGGGCGAGCCTTTCCGCAAGCCCGCAGCGCTCCATCACCTTGAAAAAGCCCAAAAAGACGCAATAAGAGGCAAGAAGTGAAAGGGAGAGCGCCGCCGCCTTTTCTCCGCCCGAGAGCAGGGCGGGCAGGAATCCCTCGGGGTCGGTGAAGATAAACACCGCGCCCGCGGCGAGAAAGACGAGCGCAAAGATCGCATTCATGCTGAATTCTATGCGGAAAACGGGCGGGATATGCTCCTTTCCGTCCCTTCGGCATCGTACTGCAAGAGCCGTATTTTTCAAAAACTCTTGATTTTTCGGGCGGAATTTGTTACAATGAAGAAAAATCGGCAAAAGAGAAGAACATGCAAAAAACAGATTCGCCCCGCAAGGGGTTTTTCGGCAAAATAGACGCATTTTTCGGCATTACGGCGAGCGGTTCGTCCTTCCGCACCGAGATCGTCGCAGGGCTCACCACCTTTATGGCGATGGTGTACGCCCTCCTCGTCGTGCCGGGGATGTATCCGGCGGAGTACGTCTCCTTCGGCGCGGTGTACATTGCAACGGCGCTCGGCGCGATCGTGGGCACCGTCTGCATGGCGCTCATCGCAAAGATGCCCCTCGCGCAGGCGTCGGGACTGGGCGCGACCGCCTACATCACGGGCACGCTTCTGAGCAGCGGCATGGGGCTCACGTATGCGAACGCGATGATCTTCGTCCTGCTCGACGGCGCGCTCTTTGTCCTTCTCACCGCGACGGGGGCGAGGAAGAAGATCCTCGAAGCTATTCCGAAAGAGGTCAAGACGGTGCTTCCCGTCGGGATCGGCATGTTCATCGCCTTCATCGGATTCAACAATGCGGGCATCGTCACATTGCACGAGGGGAGCATCGGCTTCGCTTCCTTTAACGTGCTCAGCGACGGATTTATCTATCAAAACGTCATCGGCGCGGCGGTCGCCCTCGCGGGCGTCATTGCCATCGCCGTCCTTTCCAAAAAGAACGTCAAGGGCTCCATCCTGTGGGGCATGCTCGGCGCGGCGGGGCTCTACTACGCCCTCATCGGGCTGGGCTGTATTTGGGACGAAAGCTGCAAGACGGTATTTACGGGGATCGCGAGCGGGTTCGAAAGCCCCTTCCGTGCCTTCGGAGAATGGGGGAGAGAGTCCGTCGGGCAGGTTTTCATCCATGGATTCGATTTCGGGGATTATCTCGCGGCGAACGGCGCGGGTGCGCTCGCCCTTCTCATCGTCACCGCCGCCCTGTCGCTGTGCATGGTGGATATGTTCGATACCCTCGGTACCCTGTACGGGGCATGCTCGAAGGGGGACCTGCTCGACGAACACGGCGATCCCATCCGCCTCGGCAAGTGCCTGATGTCCAACGCGGTGGCGACCGTCGGCGGCGCGGTCCTCGGCGCTTCCACCGTGGCGACCTATGTGGAATCCTCCTCGGGCGTCGTCGCGGGCGGAAAGACGGGGTTTGCGTCCATCGTGACGGGGCTGTGTTTCATCGTCGCGATGTTCCTCTCGCCCATTGCGAAACTCATTCCCTCTGCGGCGACTTCCGCCGCCCTCATCTGGGTGGGGGTCCTGATGATGTCGTCCGTGAAGGACGTCGAATGGTCGGATCCCGCCGCCGCGCTTCCCGCCTTTTTGACGATCGCCGTCATGGCGTTCGGCTATTCCATTACGAGCGGCATCGGCGTGGGCATCATTTCCTGCGTGCTCGTCAAGCTCTGCACGGGCAAAGTGAAGGAGATCTCCGTCGTCACATGGATCGTCGCCGCCCTCTTCCTCGCAATGTTCCTCTTGACGAATTGAGCACTATTTTATGCCCTCTCCGTGGGAGGGAGATAAGCGCTATTGTATGCCCCCTCTGTGGGAGGGGAGTGAGCACTATTTTATGCCCCCTCCGTGGGAGGGGGGTAGGGGGGTGGGGCGTGTTCTCAATTCGCTCACCGCTTTCCCTCGGCGCCCCCTTGTAGGGTCCTTCCTTAGGGATGGCGGGAAAAGGCGACCATTCTATTTATGGAGCCTTTTCCGCCTGAGCTG
>CANRIY010000043.1 GCA_947630775.1 uncultured Clostridia bacterium
TTGATGACGACGAGCCCCTGCTTGATCTCGGGCACCTCTTCCTCGAAGAGGCGGCGTACCAAGCCCGAGGCGGAACGGGAAACGAGCACCTGCGCGTTTCTTCCGCCGCTCTTGACTCTCTTCACAAAGACTTTGATCCTGTCGCCGGGAAGATATTTTTCCCCGGGGACCTGATCCTGCGGAAGCATGAGCCCTTCGATCTGCCCCTTGCCGAGCTCGATATAGACGTTGCGCATATCGACCTTGCGGACGAGCCCGCTCATGAGCTCGCCCTCTTTGTCCGAAAACTCCGAGAGGGTGTTGTCGCGCTCGGTCTCGTGGATCTTCTGCAAGATGACCTGTTTTGCGGTCTGCGCGGCAATGCGCGAAAAGTCCTTCGGCACAAATTCCTCGGATAAAACGTCCCCCACCTTTGCGCTCTTTTTGATCTCCAGCGCTTCCTCGAGGGAGATCTCCCCGTCGAGCGGCTCCTCGCTGTCGACAACGGTGCGCGTCAAAAAGAAACGGATGGAGCTCTTTTCGGGCGAGATGCGGACTTCCACGTTCCCCGCGCCGCCGTCCGACTGCTTTTTATAGGCGGAAGCGAGCGCATTTGAGAGCGCTTCGATAAAAACTTGTTCGCTGATCCCCTTTTCGCGTTCCAGATCGGCAAGCGCCGCAAAGAAATCCTTGTTGACCATACTCATTCTCCTTGTAATTTACGATTACATTTTTCAAATTTCAATGAAAAGACTCACTTTTGCACACTTTTCAAAGGGGAAAGAAAGTTCTCCTTTTTCGGTACGGAGAACGACCGTCTCCCCGTCGAAGGAAAGGAGCTCTCCCTCGTGATATTTCCCGCCGTGAAGGGGCGCATAGAGCCTGAGCTCCACCTTTTCCCCGATGTGACGGCTGAAATCGGCTTGGGTCTTGAAGGGACGGTCGAGCCCCGGGGAGGAGCAATTCAGCGTGTAGGCTTCCCCAAATGTGGGATCGAGATCGTCGAGCGGAAGGTCGATGGCGCGGTGGAATTTTTCGCAGGTCACGATGTCGAGCCCGCCCGCGCAGTCGATATAGACGGTGAGCGCGCGCTGACGCATGTCCCATTCGGCGTCCACGATCTCGACGCCCGTCGCCTCTGCATAGGGGCGGAGAAATTCGATGATCTCCGCGATCGGTTTGACCTTCATACAACCCCCGAATAAACAATTTGAGAGCGGCAGAACCGCTCTCAATCTCTTTTCATCGATCAAGTAACATCATTATAGCATGTTTCGGCACTCTTTGCAAGCGTTTGGAGAGATTTTTTCGGGAGAAAATTTACAAATCGGTGCACGAGGCCCATTTTCCCCCGAAAATTTGCAAAAGTTCAAATCCCGCCCTTCTTTTTGGCAAGTTCCAGAAAGATCTTCGCCGTGACGAACGCGTCGTCATACGCCCTGTGATGGTTGAAGGTAAAGCCGTAATAGGCGGCGATGGTATCGAGCTTATAGTTGCTCAGGCGGAGGAGTTCCTGCGACAGGAGAAGGGTATCGTGCATGCGGTGGCCGAAGAGGAAGTCCTCCTTCTCGCCGTAGTAACGGATAAATTTGAAGTCGAAGAGGAAGCCGTTGTGGGCGACGAGTTCCGCCCCGTCGCAAAAGCGGTAAAAGTCCGCGATGACGTCCCCGATCGCGGGTGCGCCGACGAGCATATCGTCCGTGATCCCCGTGAGACGGACGATCTCCTCGGGAAGCCGCACGGGGCAGGCAACGAACGTCGAAAAGCGTTCCGTGATCCTGCCGCCCTCGATCTTGGCGGCGCCGAGTTCGATGATCCTGTCCATGCCCGCGGCGGGATTTGCGTTGAGCCCCGTCGTCTCGATGTCGAGAACGACAAATTTGCGGCGGGCGACGCTTTCGGGCACCGCGGTCTCGCCGAACATTCCCCCCTGCACCAAATCGGACGCGGGCGCGGGGAAGACGGCGCGGTATTGCGCGGGAACGGGGCGGGACGGGCGCGCTTCGGGGACGAATCCCTCGGGCGCGGCGCCGAGGTCGATCTGCCTGACGCGGAAGGAGAGCGCCCCGTTGAAAAGTTCGTTGTCACCCGTGAGGCACACGCTCGTCCCCGCCTTGAGGGCGCGGACCTTCTCGAGGGTCGCCTTCTTGGAAAAATAAGAACATCTGAGGCTCCCCGTGCCGTCCGTGACAGTGAGCGAAAAGTAGGGTTTGCCCGTCTTTGTGAGGCGCTCCTCAAAATATGTAAGCGCACCGCACACGGTCACGCCCGCCGTCTCCTTTGTGAGATCGGCGATATAGATCGCCCGTTGCGGCGAGGCGCCGTCGATGGCTTCGAAACCCGTCACGGGGAAGAAGCGCGGCGCGAGAATGCGCTCCGCGGGCGGAAGATCTTCCTGCTCGATCTCCCCCTTTTCACGGTCGGAAAAACGGAATTCCCCATACCATGTCCCGCAGAACATGCGTTCGAGCTCTTCATGCACCCTGTCGAGGGCGCCGTCTGCGGCAAGGAGCGCCCTGTCGTTCTCGCCCGCGGGGATATAAAATCTTCCCCCGCCCGCGTCCTGCTCGACCGCAATTTCATCGGGCACGACGAACGCCGCCAGCGCGGGAAACCGCCTTGCGAGAATGTCCGCCACGGCGCGGCGCACGCCCTCTTCGCTCGGGACGGATTTCCTGACGCTCGCCTTCCCGCAAAAGCCCGCGGGGACGTAGCGCGCGGCGACCGAAGAGGCATATGCGACGTCCTCGCCCGAATACCCTCTGTCCGTAACGAGGCAGAAGGTGACGGTATTCCCCGCCACTTCGAGCTTGGTGAGAACAGCGTGCTCCAAATTTTCCGCCCGTCTGATCTCCTGTAAAAACTCTTTGCTCTTCATTTCAGAAGTTCCTTCAATCTCTCAAGAAAGACGCTCTCCGCGTCCGAAACGGGGACCCTTCTCTGCTCTCTTCCCTTCTCCATGATGATACAGAAGTCCTTCCCGCCCGCAATGCCGAGGTCGCACCCCTTCGCCTCGCCCGGTCCGTTGACGACACAGCCCATGACGGCGACTTTCAGGGGCTTTTTCACGTCCTTCACCTGCTCCCGCACCTTCGCCGCGAGCCCCGTGCAGTCGTACATACATCTGCCGCAGGTGGGACAGGAGACGACTTCGACAAAGTTCTTTTGGAGTCCCACGGCACGCAGGATGTCCCGCGCCGCATAGACTTCCTTGACGGGGTCGTCCGAAAGGGAGACGCGGATCGTGTCGCCGATGCCTTTGAGTAGCAGTGCGCCGATGCCGATCGCGCTCTTCGTGAGTGCAAAATCGCCGCCGCCCGCTTCCGTCACGCCGACATGCAGGGGATAGCCTGTGCGCTCCGACAAAAGCTCGTACGCCCTGACGGTGAGCGGGACGTCCGACGCCTTGACGGAGATCACAATATCCTCCACGCCGTGCTTTTCAAGCAGAGAAACGTTCCACAGAGCGCTTTCCACGAGCGCCTCCGCGCTTCTGCCGTATTTTTGATAGAATTCGGGTTCGATGCTCCCCGTATTCGACCCCACACGCACGGGAATGCGGTGCGCTTTCAGACAGTCGGCGACGAGGGCGATCTCCCGCTCCCCGCCGATGTTGCCGGGATTGATGCGGAGTTTTGCCGCCCCGTTCTCCGCCGCCAGCACGGCGAGACGGGCGGAAAAGTGGATATCCGCGACGATGGGAACATGGACGCGGCTGCGCACTGCGGCGATCGCCCGCGCGTCGTCCTCGTCGAGCACGGCGACCCGTACGATGTCGCAGCCCGCTTCTTCGAGGCGCATAATTTGAGCGACGCTCCCATGGACGTCGCTCGTTTTTACGGTTGTCATGCTTTGCACGGAGACATTCCCCCCGCCGAGGAGAACGCCGCCGACGCGGACCTGTTTCTTTTCCATAGAGAATCTCACTTGCCCTCGCTTGCCTTCTTCTCCATCATGCGCTGGAGTTCGCTCATGAAGGAAGAGATGTCCTTGAAGGAGCGGTAGACCGAGGCGTAGCGCACATAGGCGACCTCGTCGAGCTCTTTGAGTCCTTCCATCACCATCTCGCCGATCTGTTTGGAAGTGATCTCCTGCTCCATCGAGTTGTACACCTGCTTGGAGATGTCCTCGACGAGCGCGTCGATCTTTTCGAGCGGGACGGACGTCTTTTCGCACGCCTTGATGATGCCCTGCCTGATCTTAGTGACGTCGAACGCCTGCCGCGTCCCGTCCGATTTCACCACGAGAATGGGCGCGACTTCGATGGTCTCGTACGTCGTGAACCGTCTGCCGCAACCGATGCACTCCCTGCGGCGGCGGATCGTTCTGTCGTCGTCCGCCGAGCGGGAATCGATGACTTTGCTCTCTGTACAATTACAATATAAACAGCGCATATGGTTTCCCCTTGTTCGTCTGCGAAGCTCTGCGGCTCCGCTGTATTTCATGATCTGTGCGCCTCACGCGCTTAGCCTGCATTTGAAGCGGGCACGGGGCGAAGGCCGGGATCGATCTCCGGCTCGAGCGGGGCCTTCTCTTTCTCCTCTTCCCCGTTCTGTTGCGGAACGGAGGGCTCCGTCGGATCGTCGTTGCCGCAAGCAGCAAAACAGAAGAGCAAGAGAAGAGAAAGGAGAGCTGCCGCGATACAAAAAATGCGTTTTTTCATGGTTTTATTGTATCAAATTTTCAAAGAGAAGTCAAGGGGTTTGGGAAGAATCGGTCTCGTCGGCAGAATCTTCCACAAGATGGACGGACGCGTCGTCCCGTTCCTGCTTCATCAGGAAATCCACCCCTTCGAGCTGGAATCCCCTGCCCTTCACCTCCGAAACGACGCTGATCGTCATAAAGGCGTTCGGGTCGATCTTCTGGACTTCCGATTTGAGTGTCACGAGCTGGCGGGAGGAGACGACGGTGAGAAGCATGTGGCAGGGCTGTTTGAGATAGCCCGTCTGCCCGTAGAGAACAGTCACGCCGCGGACGACCTTTTTGATGATCATGTCACGGATCTCCTTATAGTGGACGGAGATGATCTTGACCTGCATGCGTTTCATGCCGATGGGCGTCACCTTGTCGACGACGATCGCAGAGATGAGCGTGATGAAGACCCCGTAGAGGACGGAATCGAGGGGCGCGGCGATCATGTTGAGCGCGACGATGCTGAAATCCACGAGCCACATCGTCACGGAGACGGGCGCATTGAAAAACTTTTTGAAGATGAGCGGCGGGATATCCGTGCCGCCCGTGCTCGCCCCCACGCGGAGGACAAGACCGATGCCGAGCCCGAAGAGCATTCCGCCGCAGAGCATCGCAAAAAACGGACTGCCAAGCGCGACCGTCGCGGGCTGCCCGATCGCTTCGGGCGGCATGCCGACGGGGTGCCCGTATGCTTCCACATAGGCGTCGTTCGCAAACTTAAAAAGAGACATGAACGTGGGATAGAGGAAGGTCCCCGCGCCCGTTGCGAGCGCGAACTTCTTCCCGAGAAGGACCGCGCCGAGGACAAACAGGAAAATGTTCGCGACATAGACGGTGATCTCGACCGCCCAGTACGTCCATTCGCCGCTGACATTGTTCTTTGTGAGCATGTTTTCCACAAAGATGCCGAGCCCCGTCGTTCCGCCCATGACGAAATGGTTCGGCACGATGAAGAATGCGGAAGCCGCCGCCGTGATCGCATTGCCGACGACGATAAAGAGGAAGTTCAGAAAGAACTTCTGCATCTGCCTCTTCGTCGGCTTTTTCCAAGCAATGTGCTTTTTGGATTTTTCGCTCCCCTCGGTTCCCCCGGCCGCTTCGGCCGTCTCTTTTTGCGTTTCTTCGTTCATAAAGTCCCTCTCTCGTTTGACGCCGAATATTATACCACCGCCCGCCCGCTTTTGCAAGCAAAATTCGGAACATCGCCGAAAAAGTAAGAGCGCCGCCCGAAGGCGGCGCAGAGAAAACGGACTCAGAACGTGTTGTTACAGCCGCAGCCCGAAGAATAGGGACCGAGCGCATACTGGCGCGCATAGTAGTTATCGCCGCCGTAATAGGGCGTAGCTTCGTTACAGCCGCAGTTGCAGCCGCAGCCGCCCTGACCGTCCGAAGCGTTGACCGCGTTGACGCCGCTCACAAAACCGTTCGAAAAGTTGTTCCAGTTGTTGCAGCCGTGGTTACAGCCGCAGCCGCCCTGTCCGTTCGAGGCGTTGACCGCGTTGACGCCGCTCACAAAACCGTTCGAAAAGTTGTTCCAGTTGTTCTGACAGCCGCAAGAGGGACCGAACAGGTTGTTCACGACGCTCGCAAGGCTTTGATTCTGACAGCCGCAGGGGCTCCCGAACAGATTGTTGAGAGCGCTCGCAAGACTGTTGTTACAGGAATTACACATATCTTTTTTATCCTCTATTGTATTTCACGGGATATCCCGTCAATTTTATCTTATGAAATTGTTCCTCTTTTCGTGCCCGAAAGTTGACAGTTTCGGATTTTAGGTTTATACTATTTTGCAGGGGAGGCGCGCAATGCGGAGCTTACGGAGATCGGTATTTCTTCTATTTCTCATCGGCACGGTTTTCTGCCTGACGGTAGCGTCCGCGGGCATCTTTTTCCTTGTTGCCGACGCCGTTTGCGAGACGGCCGCCCGTTTTGTCCCCTCTTACGAAAAAGCCGACCTCGGGCCTCTCATCGAAAAAGAGGTCTGGACGGAGGAGGACTACGATCTCATCTACCGCCAGACGGGGCTTGCGAGGGCGGGCGCGGACAGCGTTCCGCGGAGCGATCTCAAAAAATTTCAGGACGCATTTTTCTTCGAGGGGGAGATCTATCATGAGATGACGACCCCCATCACGCCGCACGACAAGCTCCGCGACCCCGCGACGAAACGCGATGTTACGGCGCCCGTCGTTCCGCTCGAAGAGGGCGACATCATTCTGACTTCGACGACCCATCTCTTCGGCTGGCGGCACGGGCATGCGGGGCTCGTCGTCAACGGAACTCTCGGCTCAACGCTCGAATCCTTCTCGATCGGCGTGGATTCGGGTACCAAAACCGGCGGCGTGCGCTGGTTTGCGCGCTCCACGAACTTTATGGTGCTCCGCCTCAAAGGCGCAACTGCGGAGGAGCGGAAAAAGATCGCGGACGACGCCGCAAGGGAGCTGAAAGGACTCTCCTATAACGTCTTTTTGGGCTTCTTCCTGCCCAAGGATCAATGCGAGAACGGCAGAACGCCGACAGCCACGCACTGCTCCCACCTCGTCTGGCAGGCATATAAAAATGCGGGGTACGACATCGATCCGACGGGCGGTCCCCTCGTGACTCCCGACGACATCGCGAACTGCCCGCTCTTCGAGGTCGTACAAATCTACGGCTTCGATCCTGATAAGCTCTGGAAATAAACAATGCGAAGCGCCGCCCCGCGTGTTCACGCGGGGCGGCGCTTCGCATACAAATTCAATTTACAGTGCTCCGACGACCTTGTGCGGGAGGTAGAGCTCGTTGAGATAGGTCACGTCCTCATCGGAAAGTTCAAGATCCATCGCCCCCACCGCTTCATGGAGATACTTGGGTTTTGTGATGCCGACGATCGGGGAAGTCATGCCTTGGCGCAAATGCCATGCGAGGGTGATCTGCGTCATCGTGACGCCGTATTTTTCGGCAAGCTCATGGATACGGGCGACGATCGCCGCGTCCTGCGCTTCGGTACTGTCGTACTTCTTCGCCGCCATGGCATCCGTGCGGCTACGGAGAGAATCGGAATGCCAGTCTGGACGGCAGCATCTTCCCGAAGCAAGCGGGCTGTACGGCGTGAGCGCCACGTTCATCATGCGGCAGAGCGGGATCATCTCCCGTTCGTCCTCGCGGTAGAGCGGATTATAGTGGTTCTGCATGGAGACGAACTGCGTCCAGCCGTTGCGTTCGGCGACGTGCTGCATATTGTGGAACTGGTAGGCGTACATCGCCGATGCGCCGAGCGCGCGGACTTTGCCCGCACGGACGAGCGAATGGAGCGCTTCCATCGTCTCCTCGACGGGCGTATCATAATCGAAGCGGTGGATGATATAGAGGTCCACATAGTCCGTCCCAAGGCGTTTGAGAGAGCCGTCGATCTCCCGAAGGATCGCCTCTTTGGAAAGGTGCCCCTCGTTGAAGTAGACCTTCGTCGCGATGACGACCTTGTCGCGCGGGACAAGATTTTTGATCGCCCGCCCGAGATACTCTTCACTCGTGCCGTGGGAATATTTATTTGCTGTGTCGAAAAAGTTGACGCCCGCGTCAAGCGCAAGTTTCACCATATCCTGCGTTTCATCGGGGCCGAGCGTCCAGAGATGGAAGTCCTCCGAGGGTTTCCCGAAGCTCATGCACCCGATCGAGAGGCGGGAGACTTCGATCCCGCTGTTTCCGAGCATTGCGTATTTCATAGAACTCTCCTTCAAATCACTTCTTGTGAAAAGATCCCCGTGCGGGGATCTTTTTGTTTATTTTGCGTATTCGACGCTTCGGAATTCGCGGATGACGTTGACTTTGATCTGCCCCGGGTATTCGAGCTCGTTCTCGATCTTCTTGGCAATGTCCTTCGCGAGGAAGAGCGCCTGCGCGTCGTCCACTTGGTCGGGCTTGACGATGACGCGGACTTCCCTGCCCGCCTGGATCGCATAGCACTTGTCGACGCCCTTGAAGGAAGAACCGATCTCCTCGAGCTTTTCGAGACGCTTGACGTACCCCGCGCCCGTCTCCCTTCTTGCCCCCGGGCGGGCGCCCGAGATCGCGTCCGCCGCCTGCACGAGGACGGCTTCGACCGTCTTGGGTTCCACATCGCCGTGGTGCGCCATGATCGCATTGACGATCATCGCGTTTTCCTTATACTTTTTGGCGACTTCCGCGCCGAGCTGGATATGCGTACCCTCCTGCTCGTGGTCGACCGCCTTGCCGATGTCGTGCAGAAGCCCCGCACGCTTGGCGAAATTGACATCGAGCCCAAGCTCCTGCGCCATGAGCCCCGCGAGCTGTGACACCTCGATGGAGTGGCGGTAGACGTTCTGCCCGTAACTTGTCCTGAATTTGAGCCGCCCGAGGAGTTTGATGATCTCGGGGTGCAGATTGTAGACGTTCGTTTCGAACATCGCGCTTTCGCCCGCCTCTTTGATCTCTTGGTCGAGCTCCTTCTGCACCTTTTCCACCGTCTCCTCGATGCGGGCGGGATGGATGCGGCCGTCCGAGATGAGCTTTTCGAGCGTAAGACGGGCGACTTCCCTTCTGACGGGATCGAATCCCGAGAGAAGGACGACTTCGGGGGTATCGTCGATGACGAGCTCGATCCCCGTCGCATTCTCGATGGCGCGGATATTTCTGCCCTCTCTGCCGATGATACGCGCCTTCATATCGTCGTTGGGAAGGGGCACGACAGAGACGGTCGACTCGGACGCCTGATCGGCGGCGCAACGCTGGATGGCGAGCGTGATGATGCTCTTCGCGTTGAAATCCGCCTCTTCCTTCGCCTGCTGTTCGAGGTTGCGGACCTGCACGGCGAGGTCCCGCCTCGTCTCGTCCATGATCTCCTCGGTGAGCTGCTTTTTCGCCTCGTCCTTGGTGAGCTGGGAAATGCGCTCGAGCTCTTCGACCATGAGTTCGTGCTGGCGGGAGACGAGCTCCTGTGTCTTTTGCACTTCGTCGAGCTTTTTCTGTGCTTCTTCGATCTTTTGGTTGGCATTGTTGAGCCGCGCGTCGAGAGATTGCTCCTTGCGGGAGAGTTCGGTCTCCTTCTTTTCGAGTGCGTCTTCCTGCCTGTTGAGACGGTCTTCCACGCGCTTTTGCTCGGCGCGCTTCTCCTTCATCTCCTGTTCGAACTCGTTTCTTCGCTTCAGATCCTGTTCCTTCGCCTCTAAAATTGCTTCCTTTTTGCGCTGCTTGATCTCGCTGTCCGCTTTTTCAAGCATTTCCTCAACTTGCTTTTGGGTTGCGTCAAGTTTCTGTTCCGATCTCTTTTGGGAAACTTTTTTGAGTACTTGCCATGTGACGACGGCGGCGATCCCCGCGCCGAGGACAAGGGCAAGAACGATGAGCCCGACCGCAAGACCGGTGTTCATCGTAAGGAGCAGGCTGCCAAAATTTGCCATCATGACTGCCTCCTCAGAATAAAATTTCGACTTATATCCCAGAACTGTCCGAAAAATGGACAGATATAGGCATTGTCGTAAAGTATTATACAATATTTTGTCTTTGCTGTCAATGGGTTACCGTCACATTGCGCCGTTTTTGTAAAAATTTTTTTCGGATTTTTGAAAAACCCCTCAGTCACCTGCGGTGACTGCTCCCCTACAAGGGGAGCCAAGAGGCGGGGCGGCGTGACAAGCGGTTGTCCCCTTGCTGCCCCTTTCAGGGGAAGTCCCCGAAGGGGAAAGGGGTTCCCAAAAAAACGGCAGCAAGAAACCCCTCAGTCATCTGCGATGACAGCTCCCCTACAAGGGGAGCCAAGGGGCGGGGCGGCGTGACGGCTCCCCTATGAGGGAAGGCAAGGTGACGCAAAAACCGCCCCGATCTTATCGAAGCGGAATGCTTGCACAGGCGTTGAGGGAGAGCGGGGAGAAGTTGCCCGCTTCATACTGGATGAGTCCTTCGGCGGCGATCATGGCGGCGTTATCCGTACAGCGCCGCTTTTCGGGAAGGACGAGCCTGAGCCCTGCCCGACTGCATGCGGACTGCAAGCGTTCCCGCAGGTACCCGTTCGCGACGACCCCGCCGCCCGCGGTCACGGTTTTGACATGCCGCTCAAGCGCCCCCTCCACCGTCTTTTCGGCGAGGATATCAAGCGCGGCGGACTGGAAGGAAGCGGCAACGTCCGCCTTCGACCAAGCCTCCCCCTTTTGCTCCTTGGTGTGCACATAGTTGATGATGTGCGTTTTGAGCCCGCTGTAAGAGAAGTCGTACCCCCCCAAGCCCTTGAGCATCTTGGGCATGGGTACCACGTTTTTGCCCTCTCTTGCGAGTTTTTCGACATGGGGCCCCCCGGGATAGGGAAGTCCCAGCACGCGGGCGACCTTATCGAACGCCTCTCCCGCGGCGTCGTCGAGGGTGCCGCCGAGGACTTCGAACTTGGTCGGCGTCTCGGTATAGAGGATCGCCGTGTGCCCCCCGCTCGCGAGGAGCGTGATGAAGGGCGGGGCGAGCGTTTCGTCCTCGAGATAGCATGCCGCAAGGTGCCCGCGGCTATGGTTGACCCCGATGAGGGGAATATCAAGCCCGTAGGCGAACCCTTTCGCGAAGGAGAGCCCCACGAGAAGGGCGCCGAGCAGTCCCGCGCCGTAGGTAACGGCGACTGCGTCGAACTCCTCTTTTTTGACGTCCGCACTGCATAGCGCCCGCCGCACGACTTCATCCACCGCGTCGCTGTGGACGCGCGAGGCGATCTCGGGCACGACGCCGCCGTATTTGGCCTGCACGGAGGCGGACGAAATGATCTCATCCGAAAGTAAAGTGCGACCGCGGATCACTGCCGCGGCCGTTTCGTCACAGGATGATTCAATTCCCAAAATCAACGGAGATTTTTTCATGGATATCAAAACGATCCCCCATCAGGTCTTTTTCAGATAGTCGATGATGAAACCTTGGATGTTGCCGTCCATCACGGCCTGCACGTCCCCCATCTCGTACCCCGTCCGGTGGTCCTTGACGAGCGTATAGGGACAGAACACATAGGAGCGGATCTGCGAACCCCATTCGATCTTTTTCGTCTCCCCCTTGAGGGCGGCTTCCTGCGCAAGGCGCTCCTCGATCTGCT
>CANRIY010000044.1 GCA_947630775.1 uncultured Clostridia bacterium
CTCGAATATCTCATCGGCGCGCTCGGCTATGAGCGCATGAAGCACTTTCATGTGCATTTTTCCAAGATCCAGTACGGTGCGAAGGGGGAGATCCGCCACCTCACCTTTGCGGATACCGTCTTCGGACCCGAATTCGAACCTCTCGCGGGAGCGCTCGTCCGCCTGAAACTTGAACCCTACATCGTCTCGGAGTCCGCGGGAACGCAGACGGAGGACGCCATGGCGATGAAGGAGATGTACAAAAGGGCGGCGGCGCGCTTGGGCGGAGAAGAATAAGGGAACATGCGCCCGTCCCCCGCAAGGGTGGGAAGGCGCGTTTTTCAAGCATTCTTGTAAAAAATCGTTGACTATTGCCCCCTGATTTGGTATAATATGGCTATGGTCAAGGAAAAATTGCGCAAAATATACGAAAATGCGGGGGCGGACGCCCTCTATATCGAGTGCGATTTCCTCAGAAAATACCTCACGGGCTTTTCTTCGACGGACGGCTACGTCATTCTTGACGGAAAAAGCTGCAAATTTGTCGCCGATCCGCGCTATTTCGAGGCGGCGGAGCGGGAACTCCAAGGCAGTGAGGTCGAAGTCGTGGCGGGCGCCTATCCCGAGGCGATGGATCTCATCGCGGGGAAGAAGACGCTCGGCGTGCCCTTCCCATTTACGGACGCATCTTCTTACGAACGGCTCAAAAAAGCGCATACGCTCGTCGATTGCATGCCCGCCTTAAAGCAGGCGATGATCGTAAAGTCCGAAGAAGAGCTCGCTCTCATCCAAACGGCTTGCGACATTGCGGAAGAGGCTTTTCTCGAACTTCTCACAGAGCTCAAAGAGGGCATGACGGAAAACGAGACTGCCGCCCTTCTCGAATACAATATGAGAAAGCGCGGGGCGAGCGGGACGTCCTTCGATACGATCTGCGCATTCGGCGCCCACGGGAGCGTCCCTCATTACGAAACGGGGGATACTAAGCTCCGCTTCGGCGATCCCGTCCTCATCGACTTCGGCTGTAAGGTCAAAGGGTACTGTTCGGACATCACCCGCACCTTCCTCTTCGGAGACGACGGACGGCACGAAGAATTCAAAAAAATCTACGATAGCGTCCTCACGGCGCATGAACTCGTCAAAGAACACCTCGTCGCAGGCATGACGGGGCGGGAAGGGGACGCCCTCGCACGGGACTACCTCAAAGAGAAGGGACTCGACGGGTATTTTACCCATTCTCTCGGGCACGGGATCGGCTTGCAGATCCATGAATATCCCGTCCTGTCGCCGCGGAGCGAAGAAAAACTCGCGGACGGCATGGTTTTTTCGGATGAGCCCGGCGTGTATATTGCGGGGAAGCTCGGGATCCGCATCGAGGACAGCATGTATATGAAAGGGGGCAAGACCTACTCATTCATGCACAAAACAACGAAAAATTTATTGGTTTTGGAATAAAGGAGATACTTTTATGGCACAAATTATGGCAGGAGACATCAGAAAGGGCACCACGTTCGAATATAAGAGCGGCGTCTACACCGTTACGGAGTTCCAGCACGTCAAGCCCGGCAAGGGCGCGGCGTTCGTCCGCACGACGCTGAAGAACGTCGTCACGGGACAAGTCCTCTCCGACGAGACGTTCAACCCCACGACGAAGCTCGAGACGGCGCAGGTCGAAACGAAGAAGATGACCTACTCCTACAACGACGGGGAGTTCTACTACTTCATGGACGACGAATTCAACATGACCCCCCTCAACCGCGATCAGGTCGAAGACGCCCTTCGCTATATCCGTGAAAATGACACCGTCACCGTGCGTTTCCTCTATGACAAGGCGTTCTCCGTCGAGCCCGAAAACTTTGTCGAACTCAAAGTCGTCGAGGCGGAGCCCGGCGTCAAGGGCAACACGGCGACCAACGTCACCAAGGCGGCGAAGGTCGAAACGGGCGCAGTCTTCCAGGTGCCCATGTTCGTCAACGAGGGCGACACCATCCGTATCGACACCCGCACGGGCGAGTATATGTCGAGAGTGTAAGAAATCATTTCGCTCGATTTCTTTTGCGCTTGCGCCTTGTCGGCGCAAGCGCAAAAGAAATACGAGCGAGGGGTTAGTGCGTTTGCCTTGTAATTACAATTCGGCCGCCACCTTTCCGTTTCACACAACATTAAGTCGAAGGGGTTCGACAAATTGAGTCGCCCACGGCGGAAGTGAATTCCGCCTAAGGCAAGTGATTTGGAACTCGCCCCACCCCCCTACCCCCCTCCCACGGAGGGGGCAAGGCCTGCCCCCTTTGAAGGGGTGGAGCAACGCGTCCTGCCAAAGATTGGTAATCTTTGGCGCGTTGCGACAGGAGTGAGCGCATCAGAGGCGCGAACGGTGACCGAACGCGGGTCTCTACCCGCGTGAGATAGGTGGCGCGCGTAGCGCGTCAGGTGGGGGTTGCATGGCGCCTCCTTAGGAGGAGCTGTCGTCGCAGGCGACTGAGGTGGGCACCTTGGCTCCCCTTGTAGGGGACCTGTCGCGCCGCCCTTGGCGCGACTGAGGGGTTTCCTCTCCGTCGTCCCCCCCAAAAAAAGGAATTCATATGAAATTTGTCGCGCAGCGGGTCCTTTGCGCGAAACTCACCGTAAACGGTCAGCCCGTCTCCGAAATCGGACGCGGGCTTGTCGTTTTTTTCGGCATTCGCACGGGGGACGTTTTCAAACAAGCCGCAAAGTGTGCGGAAAAGATCGCGAATCTTCGCGTTTTCGAGGATGAAGCGGGCAAGATGAACCGCTCCGTTCTCGATGTGGGCGGCGAAGTGCTCCTCGTCTCGCAGTTTACCCTCTATGGCGACGTGCGGAAGGGGAACCGTCCGTCCTTTACGGAAGCGGAGCGCCCCGCTGAGGCGGAGCCCCTGTTTTTGGCGGCGGCGGAAGAGCTCAGGCGCCTCGGCGTGCCCGTCAAGACGGGAATTTTCGGCGCGGATATGAAGATCGCGCAGACGAACGACGGCCCCGTCACGATCATATACGAAATTTAGCCCGCAGAGGTCTTTCCATATGAAGATCACCTATCTCGGAACGGGTGCGGCGGAGGGGATCCCCGCCCTGTTTTGCAACTGCGAATACTGCCGCGGCGTGCGGCAAAGAGGGGGAAGGGAGATCCGTACCCGCGCGCAAGTGCTCATTGACGGGGAACTTTCCATCGATTTTCCGCCCGACGCCTTTGCGCATGCGCAAAAATTCGACGCTTCCGCCCTGGAATATCTCCTTGTGACCCATTCCCACATGGATCACTTTTACGCGCACGATTTCATTCTGCGCGGCTATAAATATGCAAGCAATCTGACGCAGCCCTGTCTTCACATTTACGGAAACGGGGAAGTCATGTCCGTGTTCGGGGAGTGCACCGCCCGCGAGATGAAGCCTTCCGTCCAAGAAAATCTTGAACTTCATCCCATCGGCGCGTTTGAAGAACTTCTCCTCGGGCCCTACCGCGTCTTTACCCTTCTTGCGAAGCACTCTTCCGAAGAGCCGCTCCTCTTTCTCATCGAAAAAGAGGGCAAGCGCGTGTTGCATCTCTCCGATACGGGAAGGCTTCCCGACGACACCGTGGAGTACCTTTCCGAGATCGGCGGCGCACCCGTGGATCTCATTACGCTGGACTGCACCTTTTTGCACGGCGAAACGGACGCGGACGCCCGCCATATGGGGCTGGACGAAAACATGCGCACGGTCGGACGGCTCGAGGCCATCGGCCTTGCGGACGCTCATACCAAAAAAGTCATCACGCATTTTTCGCACAACGCCCGCCCGACGCAAGAGGCTCTCAAAAATGCCGAAGAAACGTACGGCGTGATCGCGGCATTCGACGGCATGGAAATAGAATTGTAACTTGGAGAACACATGGGATTTTTTACCCGCTTGAAATCGTTATTTTCACGAAAAAAGCCGCCCGTTTTGGGGCTTGCGCTCGGCAGCGGCGGCGCAAAGGGGATGGCTCACTTGGGGGCGCTGAAAGCCTTCGAAGAGGCGAAACTTTCCTTTTCCGTCGTGACGGGGGCGTCCATCGGCGGCATCGTCGGCGCACTGTATGCAAAGGGCTACTCCGCGGCGGACATGATCGGCATCGTCGAAGGGCTCAACCGCAAGGAGTTCGCCAAAAACTTAAAGCCGTTTTCCGATCTTACCTTTGCGGAACGCTTTCTCGAAGATTATCTCGAGGGGGACTTTGATACGCTCCCCATGCCCTTTGCCGTCTCCGCCACGGACGGCGTAACGAACGAAAACGTCATCATAAGGGAAGGAAAGCTCGCCCGTGCACTCACGGCGTCCGCGGCGATCCCGCCCTTCTTCCGCGGCGTGGAGATCGGGGACAAAAAGCTGTATGACGGCGCCTTTTCCAATGCGATCCCCGCGGATGTGTGCAGGGAGCTCGGCGCGGAGATCGTCGTGGCGATCGACCTCTCCGCATTTGTCCGCAGTGAGGAAGAAAAGGGCAGGTTTTCCCGCATCGTGGGTTCTGCCATCAACGCGATGAGCCCCGTCAGGAACACGCCCGACTGCAAGTCGCGCGGCTATGCGGCGGCGGACATCATGCTCCGCCCCAATCTCTATGATTATAAGGCGACCGACGTATCGCGCCCGTCCATGGACGCGATGTACGAGATCGGTTACGAAGAGGCGAAGGCACACATTGCAGAAATTCAGGCGCTGATCGAGAAAAGAACCAAGGAGAAAAAGAGATGATACACTTGACGACGGCGGGAGAATCGCACGGGAAAGGGCTGTTCGCCATTCTCGAGGGGATCCCCGCGGGGTTGGAGATCGATCTTGAAAAGATCGACGAGGCGCTCGCCCTTCGGCAGGGGGGCTACGGCAGAGGCACCCGCCAGCGCATCGAGAAGGACCGCGTCGAGATCCTCTCGGGCGTGAGGAACCGCGTGACACTTGCAAGTCCCATCACGCTCGCCGTCTGGAACCGCGACTATGAGAACTGGAAGGCGTATATGGCGCCCGAGGGGTGCGATACGGACGCAAGACGGCTCACCACCGTCCGCCCGGGGCATGCAGACCTTACGGGAGTCATGAAATTCGGGCAGGACAACGCCCGTAACGTCTTGGAGCGCGCTTCCGCGAGGGAGACCGCCGTGCGCGTTGCGGCGGGCGAGATCTTCAGGCAGCTCCTTGCCGCGCTCGGCATCGAGATCGCGGGGTACGTCAAAAGCGTCGGCAGCGTTTCGGACGAAAAAGAGTATTCTTTCGAAGAAATACAGCATCGCTCCTCTCTTCTCGGCATGCTCGATTCCGTTTTGGAAGAGAAAGCCTGCCGTGCGGTCGATGAGGCGAAAGTCGATAAGGACACCCTCGGCGGCACAATCGAACTTCGCGTCAAGGGCCTGAAAGCGGGGTTCGGGAGCTGTATGACCTATGCGGAGAAGCTGGATGCCCGCCTTGCCGCCGCGCTGATGAGCGTGCAGGCGGTGAAGGGCGTCGAAGTGGGGCTCGGCTTTGCGGCGGCGTCTCTCCGCGGAAGCGAAGTTCACGACAGCATCTATCCTTCCGCCCAAGGGGGAGTTTTCCGCAAGACCAACCGTGCGGGCGGCATAGAGGGGGGCATGAGCAACGGCGAAGAGATTGTTCTCCGCGCCGCGATGAAGCCCATTCCCACCCTGATGCGGGGGCTCGATACGGTGGATATCGCAACGGGAAACCCCGCCCGCGCCGCCACCGAGCGCAGCGACATCTGTGCGATTTTCGCCTGTGAGCGGGTGCTCGAGAGCGCGCTCGCCGCAGTGCTTGCGGAAGTCGTCACAGAGCGCCTTGGCGGGGACAACATGGCGGAGCTCATCTCGCGCTACGGAGCGCTCTCATGAAAACCGAACGCATCAAGGGAAAGGTGAGCGCGCGGGAGAGCGTCGTCGTTTGCAGAAAGGATGTCTTTCGAGCGGAACTTGCTCCGCGGAGAGACCGTCTTTCGGGCGGCGGCGGGATCCTGTTCACCGATTCGAACGTCTACGCGCTCTACCGGAAAAAAATCGAAATGAACCTCGCGGGCGTGCCCGTCTTTGTCATGCCCGCGGGAGAGGAACATAAAAACGAGCAGACGCTCTTTTCGCTCCTGAGGACGATGGCGGAACACGGGCTCAGGCGCAATTCCACGCTCGTCGCGCTCGGCGGCGGCGTCGTGGGGGATATCGGCGGCCTCGCGGCGAGCCTCTATATGCGGGGGATCGCCTGCATTCAGGTCCCGACGACCCTGCTCGCGCAGGTCGACAGCTCCGTGGGCGGCAAGACTGCCGTGGACTTCTGCGGTGTGAAAAATCTTGTCGGGGCGTTTTATCCGCCCGAGTTTGTCTTTGCCGACCCGTCTTTTTTGAAGACTCTCCCCCCGCGCGAGATCCGTTGCGGGCTCGGGGAGATCATAAAACACGCCGCCCTGAACGCCGAACTCTTCGATCTGCTCTCCCAAAACAGGGAGAAGCTCTTCGACCTGAATTTTCTCGGCGAAATTGTGCCAAAGAATATTGCGATCAAGGCGGATGTCGTGCGGCGGGATCCCACGGAAAAGGGGCTGAGGCGGTGTCTCAACCTCGGGCACACGACGGGGCACGCCGCCGAGCTTTCGGGCGCGGATCTCTCTCATGGGGAGTGCGTGCTCGTGGGGCTCCTTTACGAGAGCCGCATCGCCCGCAAATATTCGGATGTGGACGGGGAATATCTTTCGGCACTCGAAGAATTGATACGCTTCGTCCTTGCGGGCGCGGATTGGAAGGGGATCGACGTCGGACATGCGGCGCGCCTTGCCCTTCTCGATAAAAAGAACACAAAACAGGGGGAGATCACGCTCACCGTGCCCGTCAAAAAGGGGGAATATGCCATGTTGGAACTTCCCTTTGCGGCGTACGAGCGCGCTCTCTCGGAGATCGGAGAGAGTTTATGAGGCTTGCGGTCATCGGCAAGGACGTCTCGAAGTCAGACAGTCCCGCCATTCACGAATTTCTCATGCGCCGTCACTTTTCGGTTGCATGTACTTACGAAAAAGTCAGCATTCCGCCCGAGGAATTTGCTCTGCATGCGGAGGAGCTCTTCTCCCGCTACGACGGATTCAACGTCACCATTCCCTTTAAGGGGGAGATCATTCCCTATTTGAAAGGACTCGAGGGGGACGCAAAGACGTTCGGCGCGGTGAATACCGTCGTCACCAAGACCCGCACGGGGTACAACACGGACGGTTACGGCTTCATGCTCATGCTGCAAAACGCGGGCGTTTCCGTCAAGGGGAAGTCCGTCCTCGTGCTCGGCGCGGGGGGCGCGGGCAGGAGCTGTATCAAAAAACTGCTTGACGGCGGCGCAAATGTCTTTGCTTTTGAACGGGACGGGGTGCGCCTTCAGTCCGTCTATCGGGAGTTCGGCGGCTTCACCCCTTGCGAAGAAGTCCCCGAACAGCCCTTCGACGTCATTCTGAACTGCACGGGCGTCGGGATGCACAATACGGAAGGGGTCCTTCCCTCCGTCCGCTACATCGGCGGCGAGACGGATACCGCGGAGCGGCTGCTTGCCCGCTGTGCGTTTGCGGCCGATCTCATCTATACGCCCGCGGAATCCGAATTTTTGCGCGTTGCAAGATCGTACGGAAAACCGACGCTGAACGGCGCGGCAATGCTCTTCTATCAGGCATATATGGCAGACTGCATCTATCTTTCCCGTCCGTCGGATGCGGAAGAGGCGGGCAGGCTGTGGAAGGAATACAGGGAGGAAACACGATGAAATTTTTGGTGCTCAACGGCGTCAACCTGAATCTTACGGGGCGGCGCGAAAAGGACGTCTACGGCGGCGAGACGCTTGAAGAGATCAACCGCGAGATCGAAGCATTCGTCGAGGGCAAGGGACACAGGGTCGATTTTGTCCAGAGCAACTTCGAGGGAGAGCTCTGCACGCAGATCCAGCGTGCGGAAGGGGTGTACGACGGCATTGTGCTCAACGCGGGCGCCTTCACCCATTACAGCTACGCCATCCGCGACGCGATCGCCTCCGTCTCCGTCCCCGTCGTCGAGGTGCATATGTCCAATGTCCATGCGAGGGAGGAGTTCCGCCACAAGTCGGTGCTCACCGAAGTCTGCAAGGGCGAGATCCTCGGCTTCGGCAAAAACAGCTATCTCTTGGCTTTGGAGAGCTTTTTGATATGAATATCGTACTTTGCGGCATGATGGGGGTCGGAAAGTCCAGCGTCGGGATCCGTATTTCCGAAAAGACGGGGCGCAGATGGATCGACACGGACATCGTCATCACCGACCGCCACGGGCGGATTTCGGATATCTTCGAATATTACGGCGAGGCGCATTTCCGCTCCCTCGAGACGGAAGTCGTGCGCGAACTTTCGGATATGGACTCCCTTGTCATCTCTACGGGGGGCGGGCTCGTCTTAAAGCCCGAAAACAACGAACTTCTGAAAAAGAACGGCAAGATCATCTTTTTGCGCGCTTCCGTCGGGACACTCCTCTCCCGCGTACGCGCGGATGAGACGCGGCCGCTCCTCAAAGACAACGGCAAGATCGCGGAAAAACTCGGCGAGCTCCTTGTGGAGCGCACGCCCGTCTACGAGGCGGTCGCGGACGGCATCGTCGATACGGACGGGAAATCGGTCGACGAGGTCGCCGACGCCGTGCTCCGCCTTGCGGAGGGGAAATGAGGGCGCTCGTCACAGGCGGCACCCGCGGGATCGGGCTTGCCGTCTGCCGCCTTCTTAATGAAAAGGGCTATTTTGTCACCGCACTCTATGCACGGGATGAAGAGGGGGCCGAATGTGCGCGGCGGGCGCTTCCCTCCGTGCAGTTCGTACGCGCGGACGTCTCCGACGAAAGAGAGGTGGAAGAAGTCTTTGCGGGGCTTCCCTCGCTCGACGTCCTCGTCAACAATGCGGGCGTCGCGCATTTTTCGCAGGTGCAGGATGCGACGCTTGCCGACTTCGGGCGGGTGATGGGCGTCAATGCGGGCGGCGTCTTTCTCTGTGTGAAGCATGCCGTCCCGAAAATGCTCTCCCGCGGCGGCGCGATCGTCAACGTCTCGTCCGTCTGGGGGCAGACGGGGGGGAGCTGCGAGAGCGTCTATTCCGCCTCCAAGGGGGCGGTCATTGCCTTTACGAAGGCGGCCGCCAAGGAGCTCGCGCCCTCGAACATCACCGTCAACTGCGTCTGCCCCGGTGTCATCGACACCGCGATGAATTCGCATCTTTCCGAAGCGGAGAAACGTGCCCTCTGCGAGGAGATCCCGCTCGGGCGGTTCGGCACTCCCGAAGAGGTCGCTACGGCCATTCTCTTCCTTGTTCAAAACCGCTACATCACAGGTCAGGTTTTGGGCGTAAACGGCGGTTTTTACATCTGAAGAGAGTATTATGTCACGCATAATACCGTATTTATGTCAGACATAGTACCTGAAAAACCCCAAAAAAAGCATTTTTCCGAAAAATTTCCTCTGAAAAAAGAGGATTTTTTTTCCTTTTTGCGAAATAACAAATGATGAAAGCGTTAAAAGAAAAGACATACCAAAAGGAACGGGCATTCCTCTCGCCCTATGCGAAGCGTTCGGAAGATACGCTCGGACGGGAGAGGGAAGAGCCGCCCTGCTCCATGCGGACGGAGTTCCAGCGCGACAGGGACAGGATCATCTATTCCAAATCCTTCTTGCGTCTCAAAAACAAGACGCAGGTCTTTTTCGCGCCCGACGGAGACCACTATATGTCCCGCCTCACGCATACCCTCGACGTCTGCCAGATCGCCCGCTCTCTCGCGCGCTGCCTCTCTCTCAACGAAGATCTTGCGGAGGCGATCGCACTCGGTCACGACCTCGGCCACACGCCCTTCGGGCACATCGGCGAGCGCGTCTTAAACGCTCTCTGCCCGGGGGGATTCAAGCATAACGAGCAGTCTCTCCGCGTGGTGGACAAGCTCGAAAAGGACGGCAAAGGGCTCAATCTCACCCATGAAGTGCGGGACGGGATCCTCAACCACACCAAGCGCGGCGCACCCTGCACCCTCGAGGGAATGGCTGTTTCACTTGCCGACCGCATCGCCTACATCAATCACGACATCGAAGACGCCATCCGCGCGGGGATTTTGAGGGAAGAGGAGCTTCCCGAACAGGCTGTTCGTCTTTTCGGGCGGCGCACGTCCGAGCGGATCAACGCCGCGATCACGGATATATACGAAACTTCGGACGGCCAGCCCTTTGTGCGGATGTCCGATGAGCGGCAGCAGGCGCTCGACGATCTGCGTGCGTTCATGTTCGAACGCGTCTACGAGCATGCGAATACGCTCATTCAGGAGAGCGCCGAACGGATGCTCCGTGCCCTCTATACATACTTTCTCGAAAAGCCCGAAGCCCTTCCGCCCCTCTATTTCGGTACGGCGCAGACCGATCTTCCGCGCGCCGTATGCGACTACCTTTCCTCGATGACGGACAGATATGCGATCAACCTCTTCAAATCGCTTTTCGTGCCGCGGGAGGGGAGCGTATGAAGGACGATTTCGCCTCGTTTGTGCAGGAATTAAAGGAAAAGAACGATATTGTCGACGTGATCGGCTCTTACATCAAGTTAGAGCGCCGCGGATACAATTATTGGGCGTGCTGTCCTTTTCATCATGAAAAGACGCCTTCCTTTTCCGTCAACGCGGCAGACAGATATTATCACTGCTTCGGATGCGGGGCGTCGGGGGACGTCATCGGGTTCGTAAAGGAATACGAGAACGTCGATTTCAACCAGTCCGTGCAGATCCTTGCCGCCCGTGCGGGGCTTCAGGTCCCCGCCAGAGACGACCGTTCCGCCGAAGAAGCCTTGCTCAAAAAAAAGAAGCGGGACAGGCTCTCCGCGCTCATGAAGGATGCCGCGCGTTTTTACCTCGGCAATCTCTATGGCGGAAGGGCGGATGCCCACCTTCAATATCTCTCTTCCCGTTCGATCACCCCCTCCGTTGCGAAAAAGTTCGGGATCGGCGCGTCGCTGGACTATTCTTCCCTGCCCGGGCACTTGCTTGCGGCGGGCTACACGCCCGAGGAATGTCTCGAGAGCGGCGCCTGCGCCCGTACGGAAGAGGGGAAGCTCATTGACGCGGAAGGGGAGCGGCTCATCATTCCCATCATCAACAACATGGATGAAGTCGTCGCCTTCGGCGGGCGGATCTTAAAACCCACCGACCGCGCCAAATATAAAAACACGCGGGAGACGATCCTCTTCAACAAGAGCAAAAATCTCTACAACATCAACCTCGTCAAGAAGGAAAAACGCGCGGGCGGGCTCCCGAGCCTCATCATGGTAGAGGGGTATATGGACGCCATTTCGCTTTACAGCGCGGGGTTCAGGAACGTTGTGGCGAGCATGGGCACATCCCTCACCAAAGAGCAGGCACGCCTGTGCAGACGGTATACCGAGAACGTATTTATCAGCTACGACGGCGATTTCGCGGGGCAAAAGGCAAACCTGCGCGGGCTTGACATCTTAAAGGACGAAGGGATCAAGGTCCGCGTCGTTCCCATGCCCGAAGGGCTCGATCCCGACGACGTCGTGCGGAAGATGGGCGCGGAAGGGTATCAACAATGCCTCGGCAGCGCGATGCCGCTCATCGATTTCAGGATCCTTTCCGCCATGCGGAAGTACGACCTCAAAAAGACGGACGAGGTGCGCGAATTCGTGCGGGA
>CANRIY010000045.1 GCA_947630775.1 uncultured Clostridia bacterium
CGTATGACACCCCCTCAGTCGCGCAAGGGCGCGCGACAGCTCCCCCTCAAGGGGGAGCCGAGCGGGCGGGCAATGACCTGCCCCCTTTCTAAGGGGGCGGGTGGCGCGCCGCTTTTGGCGCGACAGGTGGGGGTTGTCTTGTCGCCCCTCTTAGGGGAGCGCGATAGGCGGCATCCCTACTTCAACCCCCACCACCGCCTACGGCGGAGCCGCCCCCTTCAAAGGGGGCAGCTCCCCCTCGAGGGGGAGGCAAGGGACGGGAGCTTGGGTTTCGGCATTTTTCACCCTACTTTCGTGCGCGGAGCGTTGCATTTTCCGTGAGAGTATGGTATAATTTTCCCGTATCGGAATTTTCGGAGCGATTTATGGAGAAAAAAGTCATTTATTCGGCCGTTCAGCCGAGCGGAAATCTTACGATCGGCAACTATCTCGGCGCCATCCGCAACTGGGTGAAGATGCAGGACGAGTACGACTGCTACTACGCGGTCGCCAACATGCACGCCATCACGGTGAAACAGGACCCGTCGGAACTTCGCCGCCGCACGCTCGAGCTCGTCGCGCTCTACATTGCCTGCGGGCTCGATCCCGAAAAGTGCGCCCTCTATGTGCAGTCCAACGTGCCCCAGCATGCGGAGCTCACATGGGTGCTCAATACGATCGCGTACGTCGGCGAGCTGAGCCGCATGACGCAGTTCAAAGATAAGTCCCAAAAGCACGCCGAAAATATCAACATGGGGCTCATGGACTACCCCGTGCTCATGGCGGCGGATATTCTTCTCTATCAGGCGCAGTATGTCCCCGTCGGGGCGGACCAGAAACAGCATGTCGAGATCGCGCGCGACCTCGCCATCCGCTTTAACAACCGCTTCGGGGAGACCTTCACGGTGCCCGAACCGCTCATTCTGAAGGGGGGCGCGAAGATCTGCTCTTTGCAGGACCCCGCGAAAAAGATGTCCAAATCGGATGAAAACGTCAACGCTTCCGTGTATCTTACGGACGACCGCGACGCCGTCATCCGCAAGTTCAAACGCGCCGTCACGGACAGCGGCAACGAGGTGCGCGCCGCGGAGGACAAGCCCGGTGTGACCAATCTTCTCAATATCTACTGCGCCTTCAAGGGGTGCACCGCCGAAGAGGCGGAAAAGGAGTTCGAAGGCAAGGGGTACGGCGACTTCAAACTCGCCGTCGGCGAAGCGGTCGCGGACATCATCGGGCCCGTACAGGCGGAGCAGAAGCGGCTCCTTTCCGATAAGGCGTATCTTGCGGGCGTGCTCTCGGCGGGGGCGGAACGCGCCTATAAGACTGCGCGGCGGACACTTTCCAAAGTCTACCGCAAAGTGGGCTTTTATCAGGGGGAATAATGTTCGGCTACGTTCGGTACGATCTGCCTTTTCTCCTCGTCAAGGATCTCACCCTCTACCGCGCCCTCTATTGCGGGCTGTGCAAGGGGATCGGGAGATCCTGCGGGCAGCGCGCGAGGCTGGGGCTCACATACGACGTCACCTTTCTCTCCGCGCTCGTCCATAACATCGCGGGGATCGATATCAGGATCGAGAAACAGAACTGCTTCGAGCACACCATCCGCAAGCGTCCGATCGCTTGCGCCGACCCGCTCACCGAGGAACTCGGCGCCCTCAACACCGTGCTCGTCTATTCCAAACTCACGGACGACATCGCGGATTCGGGCAGGGGCAGGATCAAGCGGCGGTGGTTCCGCAAGGGATTCAAGCGGGCGAAGAAGCGCTATCCCGAAATGACGGAGATCGTTGCACGCTACATGCGCGAACAGGCGCAGACGGAGAAGGGGAAATGCTCCATGGACGGTGCGGCGGAGCCCTCCGCGATGATGATGCGCCGCCTCTCGGAGCACTTTTTGGGCGGAAAGGCGACCGAAGCGACGGGGGAACTTTTCTACCACCTCGGCAAATGGGTCTACCTCATCGACGCACTGGACGATTACGACAAAGACCGCAAAAAGAAACGCTTCAATCCCTTTGTCGCCGCCTACGGGTGCGCGTCCCTTCAGGATCTCATGAAAGAAAAGGGGGAGGAGGTGCGCTTTTTGTTCGATACCCTCTTCTATGCCCTGCGGGAGCACCTCTCGCACATCGAATTTCCCTTCAACCGCGACCTCACCGACAATGTGATCCTCCGCGGGATCCCTGCCGAGACGGAACGCGTCATGCAAGGCGTCAAAAATACGGCGCAAGAAAAGATCAAATACGGAGTAAAATAGAACTATGAGCAAGGAAAATTACGAGCTTTTGGGGTTGACCGAAACCGCTTCCGACGAGGAGATCAAGGAAGCGTACGAGCGTCTCAAAAAACAGTACGGCGAGGAAAAGTGGCAGGACGGCGAAGCGGGGATGAACGCCGCCCGCATGCTCAATAAATTAGACGCCGCCTATGCGGAGATCCTCGAGGAGCGGCGGGAAAAGAACTCCGCGGGGGACGCTTCCGCCTTTGAGGACGTGCGGGCGGCCATCCGCAGCGGGGACATCGCCAAGGCGCAGTCCCTGCTCGATAATTTCAACGAGAGGAGCGCGGAATGGCACTATCTGCAATCGGTCGTCTATTATAGGAAAAACTGGATGAACGAGAGCAAGAAACAGCTCGAGATCGCCATGCAGATGGATCCCTCCAACCAAAAATACCGCGCCGATTACGAAAAGCTCTCGTCGCGCGCGGACTATCGGACGCAGACGGGGGGAGCGCCCAATACGAACGCCGATCCCGCCGCGGGGCAGGACCAGATGGGCGGCAACGAATGTATCAACCTGTGCAACACCTGTGTTTGCCTGAACTGTCTGTGTAACTGCATGTACTGCTGCAGATGAAACGCTCATCGAAGGCTTTCGAGATCGCGCTCTCCGGCGTCGCCTGCGCGATCGCGGCCGGTGCACTGACGCTGGGCTCCTATGTCGGAGTCCTCTTGGTCGCATGTATTCTTGTGGCGGAGGTCGCGATCATGGTGCCCCTCTCCAAGGACCAGCTGTGGGGCGCTTCGCTCTGCTATGTGGCGGCGCTTCTCCTTGCCTTTCTCTTTACGGGGTTTTACTTTATCAACCTCATTCCCTTTGCGGTATTTTTCGGGCTCCAACCCATTGCAAACTACCTGCAAAAGCGGTTTTCACCGAATAAGATCGTCTTTTGGGCGGTAGAAGCAGGGAAAGCGGCGTGGTTCGACCTTGCGATGTGGCTGAGTTTCCGCTTCGTCTTTGTCCCCGTGTTCGGGCTGACCGAGACGGTTTGGTATCCCTTTGTGGAGAAGTACTTCTTCCTCGTCCTCTTTTTGGGCGGAACGCTCTTCTTTGCGGTATACGATTATCTGATTTTCTACTGCCAGCGGGCGGTAAATTCCCTTGTGAGGCGGATCCGGAGGTAAAGCATGCAGAAAAACGACGTCTTTGAAGGCTATGCCCTCTCTCTCGGCACCAACGGCGAGGGGATCGTGAGCGAGGACGGGACTACGGTATTCGTGCCCTATCTTCTCCCCGGGGAAAAGGCGGAGATCCGCGTTCTCAAGGTCAAGGGGAACATCGCGTACGGGAAGGCGGAGGAGATCGTGATCCCCGCCGAGGACCGCGTCCGCCCCGCATGCCCCGTGTTTTACCGCTGCGGCGGCTGCCGCCTTCAACACATGCGCTACCGCTCCCAGCTCCGTTTTAAGACCGATCTCGTCAAAAATGCGCTCAAAAAGATCGCGGGGATCGACGTCAAGGTGGAAAACTGCGAGAGGAGCGAAAAGGAATACGGCTACCGCAACAAATTGCAGCTTCCCGTGGGCGTCCTGAACGGGGAAAACGCCATCGGGTTCTATGCGGAGCGCACCCACCGCATTGTCAAGACGGACGAGTGTCCCATCCATCCCGCTTGGTCGAAGGAGCTCATTTCCGCCCTCTACCGCTTTATGGAAAAGTGCGGGCTGGACGGCTATGACGAGGAGACGGGCACGGGGCAGATCCGCCATATCGTCGTGCGGGAGATCAAAAACAAATTTCTCATCACGCTGGTCTCGACGGAGCGGGATCTCAAGGGGATCGATTACTTTTATTATCTCCTCGATCAGATCTTCCCCGAATATTCCTTCTTCTTGAGCGTGGATACGGGGCGGGACAACGTCGTCCTGAAGGAACCGCCCGTGCTTCTCCGCGGGAAGGGCTCCTATGAGGCGACGGAAGAGGGCATCGTGTACGAGGCGGGCGCGTGCACCTTTTTGCAGGTCAACGACGGCGTCCGCGCGAAATTGTACGAAAGAGCCGTCTCTCTCGTCTCGGAAGAGGACACGGTTGTCGATTGCTATGCGGGCGGCGGACTGCTCACCGCGATGTTTGCCAAAAAGTGCAAACAGGCGTACGGGATCGAGATCGTCCCCGAGGCAAGCGCCTGCGCCGACGGCTTAAAGAAGAAAAACGGGCTTTCGAACATGACGAATCTCTGCGGCAAGGTGGAGGATCTTCTCCCTTCCCTTTTGGAACAGGAGAGGGACGCCGTGCTCGTCTTCGACCCGCCCCGCGCGGGGATCGACCGCGGGATCGTGATGGGGGTTCTCAGACATGCCCCCCGCAAAATCGTTATGATCTCCTGCGACCCCTCGACGCTCGCCCGCGATCTCGGACTTTTGACGGGATCTCTTTGCGAAACGGAGGACGGATCGCTTGTCAAGACGGAAAACGGGGGTACCATGTACGGGATCTCCCTTGTCCAGCCCTTTGATATGTTCCCCCAGACGCGCCATGTTGAAACATTGGCCGTGCTCGTGTGGCGGGGGGAAGAGGGCGCATAAAAACGCCGAACGCGCCCAAACATAAAACGTAAAATTGCACACACTGTGTAAAACCTTATTTTCGGACGGAATTTGTTATGCAAAATGTCATTGAAGTCACAAAAGATCTCTACTATCTCGGCGGGAACGACAGGCGGCTCGCCCTTTTCGAGAGCGCCTTTCCCATCCCCCGCGGGGTCAGCTACAATTCCTATCTTCTTCTTGATGAGAAGACGGTGCTGTTCGACACGGTGGATCTCGCCGTTTCCGAGCTGTTTTTCGAAAATTTAGAGTATGCGCTCGGCGGCAGAAAGCTCGACTATCTCATCGTCCACCACATGGAGCCCGACCATTCGGCAAGTTTTCTGAAAGTCATCGAAAAATACCCCGAGGTCATGGTGATCACCAACCAAAAGGTCGCCATGATGCTCAAAAATTACTTCCCCTTCTCGGGAAAGAATGTCCGCCTCGTCAAGGAGGGGGACACGCTGAATGTCGGCAGCCGCAACATCGCCTTCGTCCTCGCCCCCATGGTGCACTGGCCCGAGGTGATGATGAGCTTCATCCCCGGGGACGGCATCCTCTTTTCGGCGGACGCGTTCGGGACGTTCGGGGCGCTCGGCGGCAGCATTTTTGCGGACGAACTCCCCTTTGAGCGGGACTTTTTGGACGACGCGAGACGGTATTATTTCAATATCGTCGGGAAATACGGCGCACAGGTGCAGTCTGTTTTGAAAAAAGCGGCGGGGCTGCCTATTTCGATGATTTGTCCTCTGCACGGTCCCGTGTGGAGAGGGGAGAGCATCGGCTGGTATCTCGGAAAATACGATATATGGAGCAAATATTTGCCCGAAGAGCGGGGCGTCGTCCTCTTTTACGCTTCCGTCTACGGACACACGCAGAACGCCGCGGAGATCCTTGCATCGGAGATCGCAAAACGGGGCGTTCCCGTCAAGCTCTACGATGTTTCCGTGACCCATGTCAGCGAACTCCTCTCCGAAGCGTTCCGATATTCGCATCTCATCTTCGCCGCAACGACCTACAACAACGGGCTGTTTATCAGTATGGAGAACCTGCTTTCCGACCTCAAGGCGCATAACTTTCAGGGGAGAAAGTACGCCCTCATGGAGAACGGCTCGTGGTCGCCGCAGGCGGGGTCACTCATGGAAAAGACGGTCTCCGAATGGAAGGGCATGGAGAAGATCGGCGAAACGGTGACGGTGCTCTCTTCCGTCAAAGGGGAGACGCGGGAAAAAATCGAAGCTCTTGCGGCGGCGATCGCCGAAGACTATAAAAATTGAAGGAGGATGGAACCATGAAGTATATTTGCAATGTTTGCGGCTACGAGTACGACGAAAGCGCGGGGGATCCCGATAACGGCATTGCGCCCGGCACCAAGTGGGAGGACGTGCCCGACGATTTCACCTGCCCGCTCTGCGGCGTCGGCAAAGAAGAATTTTCCGCAGAATAAGGTCTAACAGAAAGCCCGAGCGATGAGCTCGGGTTTTTTTGTTTGTTTCGTTGAATTTCTTTTGTCTGCGCTGCTCCGCACAAGGCCTACCCCTTGGGGGGGAGGCTCCGCCGCAGGCGGTGGTGGGGGGGATCGGAATGACACCCCCTCAGTCTCGGCTGCGCCTCGACAGCTCCCCCTCAAGGGGGAGCCGAGAGAACAACCGCGTCATCCTGAGCCGCGGGGCAACAGTGCGACGTTCTGATTACGTCATGCTGAGCCGCCGCTGTTCTTGCGGCGAGTCGAAGCATCACCCTATTATAATGCGGTGACCCTTCGACAAGCTACTTCGCGGGCGGTGCCCGCTCGTGCCGCGCTTCGACAACAAAAGAATGTGCGCGCGGGGCGACAAGCTCACCATGACGCGATTTGGAATGACACCCCCTCAGTCTCGGCTGCGCCTCAGCAGCTCCCCCTCAAGGGGGAGCCAAGAAGGTCCCGAAGAATCTCGCCGCTATAGCGTATTGTTTGCCCCCGCGAGATTCTTCGGGAATTGCGCTTCGGACTGCGTATAGCTCACTGTCTCAGAATGACGCGGGGGGGGTGGCGCCAAGGGGCGCGGCTCCCCTGTTCATAATTTTTTCTTCCGATTTCCAAAAAAATATCAAACTTAACCCCAAAAAACACTTGACAAAAAATCGGGGGGGGGTAAAATAGAGGGTGCACAGATCTTTTCATAGTTCTGTCATTTTCGTGTGGAAAATGCGGGGCTGTGGATCATGCAAAAATCAAAAGGAGAAGAGTTATGAACAAGACAAGAAAACGTTCTTTCACTACGCTGCTCTTCGCTCTCGTCTCACTGCTGGCGCTCGTGTTGTCGCTCGGCATCCTCTGCGCCTGCGGCAGCGATGAAAGCGCGAACATCGAAGACGAAAACGCGAACTGGTACTACGGCAACGAAGTACCTGCGGCGGCGCTCGGCAAAAACGGAGACTATTACCTCAATACCGAGACGCTGACGGCTTATGCCAAGACGGCGGACGGAACATGGCTTCCCACCGTACTGCACAAAGGGGACGGTGAGCCTAATCCTTCCGACGGCGAGACGGGAGATCTCTACCTCGATACAAAGGGCGGCGTACTCTATGAAAAGGGCGGCAGCGACTGGGGCATCGTCCTCACCCTCAAGGGACCCCCCGGCCGCGACGGCGTCATGTGGTTCTCGGGCGCCAAGGATCCCGAAGCGGGCGATCCCGCACTTCAGGACGCTGCCGTCGGCGATTTCTATCTGAATACAGAGGAATTCACCGTTTGGCAGTTCATTGAGAAGGAGGATGAAACGCATGCATGGGACTCCCTCGGCTCCATCGTCGGGAAGGGCGTCCAAGGCTTGGAAGCGAAGGGAAATCGGCTGACCGTAACGTTTACCGACGGGACGGAAGAATCGTTCACGTTAGCAAGCTGTTTGGGCGAGCATACATTCGGCGAAGCAGAGCCGATGACGATCATCGAGGTGGGTTGCACCACTCCGGGTTTGGTCATAAAAACTTGCACTGTTTGCGGAATGAATGTCGTAGAGAGCGTTGAAGCGACCGGCCATCAATTTGTCGACGGCGTCTGTACGGCATGCGGCAAGAGCCAGCTGGAAGGCCATTATGAAACAAACGAAGAGGGACAATGCGAGGTGACGATCTCTCCCGATCTTGTCGAAGAGGGTGGAGATCTCACGATCGCATCGACGGTCGAAGGCGAGGAAGTTACGGTCAAGGAATCGATCTCGGAAGAATTGGTTGAGGCACAAAATTATGATTTCAGGCAATGGTTGCGGAACGTTAGTGACGCAAAAAAGAATCCGAACGTGAACCTGCATATCGGCACGCTTGTCATTCAGGATGGCGTCAATGTCGGCCCCGGCGCATTTGCGGGCGCAACGATCGAGCATCTCGTTTTGGAAGGGAACGCAAGCTACGGCGCATATGCCTTTGATTCCGTCAAAGGGTTGCAAGACGTCACGATCAAGGGGAAGACCACGCTGGGTACGACGATTTTCGATAATGTGCCGTCGCTTGTTTCGGTCGATATGTCCGAGGCGACGATCACGGAAATTCCGGTAAACGCCTTCTATGGCTGCAAAAACCTGTCGGAAGTGACCTTGCCCGAGGCAGGATTGGAGACCATTGAGATCAGCGCATTCGATCATTGTTCAAGCCTTCAACATATCACCCTTCCCGAAGGCTTAAAGACCATTAAAGAATGCGCGTTCAGCGAAGCCGACATTCGTGAAATTGTCTTCCCGAAGAGTTTATCGGAGATACAGATCTATGTTTTCCAACTTAACGAGAATTTAAGTAAGGCCGTGTTCCAGACGAAAATCGAGAAGGATACCTTCGGAAACAACAAAAGTAAAACGCAATGGAATCCGCACTTGATATTTGCAAGGTGCGGCAGTCGCGAGAATCCTCTGCAGATTTGTTTTACAGGTTCCAAGGATGAGTGGAGCGAGTTTGAGAAAGTGACAGATCTCCCGAGCTCCCGGCAGGTTGTTTATGATTATGATTTGAACGGGGGTTGAGGTTTGCCTGCCCTCGAACGGCGATGCTTCGCAAGAGGGACGATAATTAAATTCACAGACAGGCGTTTACGCCTTGATATTCACACGACAAAAGGAGAGGTTTTTCCTCTCCTTTTGTCGTGTGGTGTGGTTGTTTCCCGCGTCATGTTGAATCTGTTAATTGCGTCATGCCCCCTCCCGAGGAGGGGGGGTAGGGGGGTGGGCAAGAACCTGCCCCCTTTCGAAGGGGGCGGGTGGCGCGCCGTCCTTGGCGCGTCAGGTGGGGGTTCCGACGCCGAGTTTTCGAAAACCCTATCCCCCGCTGCGCGGGTACTGTCTCATGCGGGTAGAGACCCGCGTAACTTCGCGCCCGAGATGTCTCGACAAGCTCGACATGACAACGGGCGCTCGTGCCGCCCTTCGATGACAAAAGAACGTGCGGGCGGGGCGGTCAGCATTTGCCCGAGCATATGGGCAAATGTCAAGAAAATTTTGCGTCAAAGATTTTCAATTTTTGGCAGAATGCAAAATTTCCCTCTCAAGGGGGAGCTAAGGGATGGGAGGGAACAACAATGAGAAATATGCGCTGAGTGTTTGAAAATTCTTAAAAAGTGTGATATAATGATATACGGAGTATTCTTATGGAAAATTACGCACAAGTCAGAATTTTATCCGTCATTCCCATGCGTACGCAGCTGATCTTTCCGAACACCAGCGCGATGTTCGACGTGGGCCGCGGGCTCTCCCTCGCCGCTGTGGAGCGGGCGGACGTCAATGACGGCTACGTCTTTCTCGCCAAACAAAGGGATCCCGACAAGGAGGTCCCCGAAGCGGGCGATCTCAATCCCGTGGGCACGGTCGCGAAGATCCGCCAGACCACCCGCGTGCCCGGGGACCGCATGCGCATCTATGTCGAAGGGCTCTACCGTGCGCGGGCGCGGGGCTTTTCCACGGAGAGCGGGTACCTTTACGCCGTCACGGATGAGATCCTCACCGAGCACGGCGATCCCAACTTGGAAGAGGCATATTTCCGCACCGCAAAGGAGCTCGTGCGGGAGCTCACCGAGACCGAAAACAAGATCTCCAAGGAGCTTGAAAACGTCCTCGTCGGCATTGCGGATATCGACGTATACATCAACGTCTGCACCTATCATCTGCGCATCCGCGAGGAGCGGAAGCTCGAGATTTTGGAAGAGGCGAACGCCGTGCGGCGGCTCAGGCTCTTCGAGCAGAGCCTGAACGACGAGCTCGAGATCGGGCGGCTCGAAAAGAAGATCGCGCAGGATGTGCGCAGAAACATCGATAAATCTCAAAAGGAATATTTCCTTCGCGAACAGTTGAAGGCCATTCATCAGGAACTCGGCGACGACGTGGCGGAAAACGAACGTTTGAGGGAGCGCATTCTCCAAAAGGGCATGCCCAAGCCCGTCGAGGAAAAGGCGCTTGCCGAGCTCGCCCGCATGGACAAGATGCCGCCCTCTTCCGCAGAATATACGGTGCTCCGCAACTATGCGGACTGGCTCCTCGATCTCCCTTGGAAGGAAGAGACGGAGGACACCGAGCTCCTCTCCGACGTGGAGCGGGTGCTCGAAGAGGATCACTACGGCCTCGAAAAGATCAAAGAGCGGATCATCGAATATCTCGCTGTCCTGAAACTGACGGGCGAACTGAAAGCGCCGATCTTATGTCTTGTCGGCCCCCCCGGGGTGGGCAAGACGAGCGTCGCAAGATCCATCGCCCGCGCCTTAAAGAGAAAATTCGTGCGCATGAGCCTCGGCGGGCTCAAGGACGAGGCAGAGATCCGCGGCCACAGGCGCACTTACATCGGCGCAATGCCGGGGCGGATCCTCTTCGAGATGAAAAACGCGGGCTGCATCAATCCCGTGTTCCTTCTCGACGAGGTGGACAAGATCTCCATGGACATGCGGGGGGATCCCGCGGACGCCCTTTTGGAAGTGCTCGACCCCGAGCAAAATTCCACCTTCCGCGACCGCTATCTCGAAGTCGAGTACGACCTTAGCAAGGTGATGTTCATCGCGACGGCGAACACCCTCGACACCATTCCCATGCCGCTCCGCGACAGGATGGAGATCATCGAACTCTCGGGCTATACGCCGCAGGAGAAGGAGCAGATCGCCAAGCGCTACCTCGTGCCCAAAAAGCGCAAGGAAAACGGGCTTTCCGAAGAGAATATCCGCTTTACGGACGGCGCGATCGGGGAGATCATCGACGGTTATACGATGGAAGCGGGGGTGCGTACCCTCGAGCGGACCATCGGCACGGTATGCAGAAAGGCGGCGGTGCGCATCGCCAAGGGCGAGACGCAGAAGATCACCGTCACCAAACAGAACCTTGAAAAATTCCTCGGCGCAAAGCGGTTTTTGCGGGAGGGGGAGATGCGCGAGTCGGACGAAGTCGGCATGGCGACGGGGCTCGCATGGACTGCCGTCGGCGGGACGACGCTCACCATCGAAGTTTCGGCAATGCAGGGCAAGGGCGAAGTCATGCTCACGGGCAAGCTCGGCGACGTCATGAAGGAATCGGCACGCGCCGCCATCTCCTACATCCGCGCCCATGCGGACAAGTACGGCATTCCCGAGGAAGATTTCGAAAAACGGGATATCCATATCCATGTTCCCGAGGGCGCGACGCCCAAGGACGGACCCTCCGCGGGCATCACGATGGCGACGGCGATCCTCTCCGCGTTCACGGGGCAGCCCGTGCGGCGGGACGTGGCGATGACGGGCGAGATCACCCTCCGCGGCAAGGTCCTGCCCATCGGCGGGCTCAAAGAGAAGGCGCTCGCCGCCAACCGCATCGGCATCCGCGACGTGATCATCCCCGAGGAAAACAGAAAGGACG
>CANRIY010000046.1 GCA_947630775.1 uncultured Clostridia bacterium
CTCTCCTTCGTCGCCTTGTCTTCCTCCCCGCCCGAAAGCAGGAACCGCGTATGCTCGGCGATGTGGAGGACGTGATCGTCGTATTCCTCCGCCTCGATATCGCGCTGCGCCAGCATGAGATTTTCCCGCTCCGCCTTTTTGAGATGGAGGGCGGAAAGATCCCTCGCGTTTTCGAGCGAACCGTACCCCAGAGCCTCGAGAACTCTGTTGCGCGCTTCGTCCGAAAGTTTTCCGTCCCCGTCCTGCAAGAGCCCGAGGCGCAGAAGATCCAAAATTTCCTCCCGCGCTTCTTCGGGCGTCTTTTCGTATCCCGTCTCGAACTGAACGTCGTCCGCCGAGATATCGCTCGACGAGAAATAGAAAATTTCGGTATTCCCGCCCGTCCCCGTCATGCTCAGAACTCTCTGCGCGGACGCGAACTGTTTATAAAGGTGCAGAATCTGTTTGCCCGCTTCCTTTACCGCGCGTTCCACGCTCTCGACGCTCATGTGCATGCGGTTCGTATCCTGATCGAGGAGCAGCTGGAGTCCCACGCCCGACGTGACATGGGTGGGGTTTGCGGAGTTGCGGGAGATCTCGCTCATGCCCGAGACGAGGATAAACTCGTCCGAGATGCGCTCTTCCTCCTGCGCAAACTCGCTTGGCAGCGTTCCGCAATCGAGGAATTCGGGCGCGGGGGAGCCTTGGCGATAGACGAGCACTTTCCCGGGATACAGCCCCTCATCGCTCAGCTCCTCGGCGTCCACGGAGCCGTCCTCCACCGCGATGACCCCCATGGACAGGCGGTTCAGGAACTCATGCTTGCGGTTCCTGACCGCGTTATATGCCCTCTGCAAGGGGATCATGCGGTCGACGACGGACGTTCCGAAAAAGGCGCCCGCGAGGGGAATGCACGTCTGGCGGATAAACGGCAGGGTGCGCTCTCCTCTGTCCTTATTGCGGTAGGGAAGAGGTCCCTCATAGAGAAGGACGTCCCCCGCCACGATCTCCAACCGTCCGTCGGGATCCTGTTCCGTCGGACGGGAATACCGTTCAATGACGATCTCCGCATTTTCCAGTGCGGGACGGGCGGCGCTGTCGTGCGGCGTTTTCCATCCGCCCGCCTGTGAAAAGGGTACGAGCGGGAAATCTTCAATGCTCCTGCCCGTAAGCTCGATCTTGTATTTCTCCTTGATCTCCGTAACGGGGACCGCCTTGGCATGGATGATGCTCTTGACCTCTTCCATGCTCTCGGCGGTGAGGCTGTCGGGATAGATCTCGAAGGGAGAGAGCGCGATAACGTTGACGTCTCCCTCGCGGAGAGAATGCCCCGTCTCGTCCGTGCCGATGACGTTGCCGTCGTCAAAATTCCATACGACCTTATAGAAGGCGGTGCCGCAGGTCTCCGACCAGACCGTCGCACGGAAGACGATCTGATCGAGATCGAGGCGGTTTTTGACCGATTTTAAGATGTTGGAACAGAGCCGCGCCGTCTTGATGTCCGCCTCACTGTCCGAGAAGGCGCGCACCGTGAGTGTCGGCCGCACTTTCGACAGGCGCGCGAGACGGGTGTCGATCGTGGGCGCGATGTGGTTGAAGCACTTGCGGGACTGCCAGTAGAATTCCTTGTCTTCCTGCACGAGATCCCCCGCGGGGGTGATGTCGCAATACTGGTTGCCGCTGACGAAATTCATGTTGAGCTCCCAGCTCTTCTCGATGGAGCGCCGTGCCTCTCTCCGCGCGGCAAAATCCGCTTGGATCTCCCTGACAAGCGCTTTCTTTCGTTCCTCCTCCCGCTTTTCTTCGATGTCTTTGAGTTTTTTGTTCATGATCCCTCCTTGTTTTTCTTCCCCTGTTCCGCGGGGCGCGGACGGCGCTACTCTCCGCCGAGCTCTTTCAAAAGCCGCTGCTTTTCCTTCTCGAGCTCCTCGTCCGAGAGCGCCGAATAATCCGTCCCGTCCTCCAGAAGCAGTTTCACCGCTTTCAGATCGGGCGGGACGTCCTTTTTTGTCTCCTTGCGGCGGACGAGGCGGAGATCCCCCTCTTTTGCGTCGTACTCCTCCGTCACTTCCTCCACCGTGTAGCCGAGCGCCACTTTCAACAGCGCGTCGCGGATCTTATCCTCCTGCATGTCTGCTCCTCCTCAGTCTTCGGATCCGCCTCTCCTTGTCGAGGGCGATCTCGCTCTTGTGCTTTTCCGTCTTTGCGGGCCGCGGGCGGCTCATTAAATAATATCTCAGTTCGTCCATGGCGTGGTCGTCCCGCTTTACGGGGCTCTCGTCCCCTCCCCAGAAATATCCCTTGAATTCACGGATCATGTTGGGACAGTTCGAGAAGATATAGAGGTTCGGCGTCCCGTTGGTGCGGGAGAGATAGCTTTTGACCTGCGCAATGCCGCTGAACACGTCCTTGTTGACCCGCATATCGACCAAAATGTCCCGCTCGTAGAAGAGTTCGGAGACCGATTTTTGGGAGGCGAGCGTGCGCTGCCCCGCGGCGGGATCGATGAGCGCGGAGATCCTGCCCTTTGCGTCCCTTTTCCAGTCCAGCTTCTCGCAGATCCGCTTGATTGCTTCGGTATGCTGATCCACGTCCTTCCCCGCCGCATAGTGCTCCGCAACGACATAGACGTTGCCGTCGAAATCGGTACAGTACCAATGGGCGGAGAGCGGATTTTTGAGCCCGGGGTCGATGGAAATGTTGTCCTGCCACTCCTTTGGGACGGGAAAGGGGTCGATGACGTGCACGCTCTCGTCGAATTCGGGATAGACGAGCCCTTCCCTCGTGCAGAATTTTCCGTAGCGGCGGGACTGGAGCGTCGTCTCGTCCATGCTCTCCGTGAGCGCCGCGATCTCTTTTTTGGAGAGAAAGGGATTGTCCGCCCATTCCATGAACTCGTACCAGATCTCCCTGTTGCCTCTCCTGTTGAGATAGATCTCCTCATAGACGAAGGTCAGTCCTTTCAATGGGGTCATGGTGCCGAAAATGTCTCCGCGGCGGTCGAGGACGCGCATCACGCACTCCTCGTAGATGTCCTGCGGCGGCTCCTCGTCGAACCACACGAAGTCCAGGGAGCTTCCCTGAAAGCGCTCCCTGCCCTGATCGCAGCTCTTGAACCCGATGACGGAGATCCCGCCGAAGACATTTTTGATGCGGATCTGGTCAATGACGCCCCCTTCGGGAAAATCCTTGCGCCCACTGGACATCACGATGTCCTCGATCCAGTCGGGACGGAGATAATGCAGGATCTTCTGCTGCGCCACGTCCCGCTGTACCTGCGAGGTGAGCGAGACGACCCATCCGAACACATCCTTCTTATTTTTGCGGTAAGGATGGGTCCCGCGCGCCATCCACACCGCCTCGACTGCCCCGCACTCCGTCTTTCCCGAGCGGTTCCCCCCGAACACCCAGCGGTTGCGTTTTTTGCACTTATGGAAGGCGAGCTGTTTTTTGTGTTTTTTCCGTCCCGTGTTGTAACGGGCGAGCATGTCCGACTCCGCCCGCTTCTTCTGCTCCCGTTCGATCGCGCGGATCTTTATCAATATTTCGTCCATTTTCGCTAAAAGAATCTCTTTCATGCCCCGTCCCATCCGCTAAGATAGCGCTATGAAACGATTTACGGTCATTCTTTCCATGTTGCTTCTTTTCCTGTTCGCGCCCGCCCCTCAGAGGGCGCAGGCCGCCGAAGAGCGCTATGCCGCCGCCGTCGAGGCGGACGTGTGGTTCTATTCTTCCGAAAACGAGAACTCCCGCGTCTTTCTGCTCCCCGCGACCTATTACGTCAAGGTGATCTCCGAGGGCGAGACCTTTACCCGCGTGGAATATCTCACCGACGACGGACCCTACCAAAAAATTTCGGGCTATTGCCGCACCGAAGATCTCCTCTTTGTGGATTACATCCCCGTGCGGCCGTACCTGAAAAAGGAAGTTACCCTCTCCTACACCCTCCCGCAGACGGGCGGGCTGGGGGGCGGATCCTTCTCGACGGTGGAAAAGACCTTTGTCTACTACGGCCACCGATACGAGGACGGCGTGCTCTATTACTACGTCCTCTCGGGAGACACCTTCGACTATATCCCCGCGGAGAAGGAGCTCGAATACGAGAAAAACACCGACTGTCTCGACTACCTTGCCGCAAAGGGCGTCTCGGGAGAGGCGGAAGGCGGGCAGGGCGGCATGAATGCTTCGACCATTCTCGTCATCTGCGTCGCCTGCGCCGCAGCGATCGCGATCGCCGTACTTGTCATCCGCGGCAAACATGCGCCCGTCGCAGAGAATCACGAGGATTGACAGTTCACCCGCCCGCAACAGCGCCTGTAGGGGACGGCGAGCTCCTTTCCCTCCCCGATCGCCCGCAAGACGCGCGTGAACAGATCCCCCGTCTCCTCAAGAAATCTCTCCCTCGTCCACCCGTGGAGGAAAAGATAGGTCGCCATCTTGCAAAGGAGCCGCTCCTGCCTGCGGAAGTAGTGCCGCTCCGTATAGCGGAGCCCAAAACGGGAAAATTTTTCCCTTAAAACCTTCTTCCTGCGGAAATACTTATATTCGAGAAGATAGTTCTCCTCCTCCGAAAGGAGCGGGAGAATTTTTTCGAGGAGCAAGCGGAGCGAAGTGAGCGCCTCGCGCAGGCGGATCTCTTCCGCGATCCCTGCGGCGATCTCTTCCGCCGCCCGAAAATTTTTGTAAGACAGGAGCGCTTTGTTCGAAACGGCACAGTCCACCGCTTCTTCCATCTTCCCGAGCATCGGGTAGGAATACAACAAAGCCTTTACATAATCGTAGTCCACGCTTCCTCCTTCGGCGTTTCCGCCTTTTTTGTTTTCCGAACGTTTGTTCGCATTTATCTTATCATACAAACCTGACAATCGGCGGCAGGTATGACATTTTTTTTGAAAAATTTTTTTATCCCAAAAAAGAAAACCCGCAAAGAGCGGGAAGTTTGCGGTTTTTTTCCGCAGGAAATTGCTTTTTTCGCGCACGCGTGTTATAATGTGTACAAAAAGAAATCGGCTTCGCGGATCCGTGGGAAAAATCATGAAGTTTGTACGAATGAAACACAACAGAATATGGATGTTTGTTTTGCTTGCCCTTCTTGCCGTATGCACCTTGGGGGGGCTTTTCCTCATGGAGAAAACGACGGTTTCCGCCGCCGAACCCGTACAGCTTGACGATACCTCGGCTTCCCTGTTCCTGCCCGAAAGCTACGAACAGTATCTGAAACTCGAATCGCCGTCGGACATTGCCGTCTGCGAGAGATATATCGCCATTGCCGAAGGGAATGATCTGTACATTTTCGACCGCAAAACGGAAAATGCCGTCTATCATAAATTTACGCATGGGCAGAAAATTTCCAAGATACAATTTTCCGCCAAGGAACGGTTGTATTTTTCAGATGCAGGTCTCAATTTTTATGAACTTTTACTCTCTGATTTCAACTCTCTTACGGCAAGCAAATTCAATACGCCGCTTACGACGTTTCTGATCGAGGGGGACACCCTCTTCGAAGTATCCACGGCGAACGGCAGTACTATTTACTGTCATGCGCCTCTCGACAATCCGTCGAGCAGCATTCAATTCGACAATAGTACGAACACGATCGTCCCGCGTCTTGCCTTTTCGGACGAAAAATTCTACACCGTTTGCGAGAAAACCGTCACGATTTATTCACGCGACGACGAAAACGGCTATAAGGAATCAAGTTCTTTCACCCTCTATCCCAATCCGAAGGACGTAAAATCGGTCGCAGTCATCGGAAATACCATGTACTACACCGTCGGCCACGAGGATGAAGGCGGCCTCTATACTTGCGATCTCACGACGGAGGAAAACAGCCTTCTCTTTGAAGGGGACGGGTACGGGGCGTTGACTTCTTACGGCGGTAAGCTGTATGCCGTCAAGGGCAACGGCGTGATCGAATATGAGGTGGAAGGCGGGCCCCGTCCCACGGGATATGAGATCGCCTCCGCTTCCGATTCCGTCAAACGCCTCTCGGGCGCGCAAGATATCGCGTGCGCGGGCGACCTTTTGGTAATTGCCGACGCGGGAAACCAAAGGATATCACTCGCTGTATTGGATCGCAAGGGAAGCGATATCCGCATTGCTGACATGTCTGTCATCCCGTGTGTCGATAGCCAAAAAGAACCCTACACCCCCGATCTCGTAGCAACAGACGGCGGGATCATTGCAGTCTCCGCATCAACCTCGGCTAAAAATGAGAGTTGTATTTACCTTTACCGCATTGGAGTTAATGAAGCAGTGAATTGTTTTCCTGTTAAGTCACCTGTCGTCGGTTTAGCCTGTGTAAATGACGAATGCTATTTCATTACAGAAGATTATACCTATGGAAAAGTAGAAGAGAGCTTCGAACCCTTCTCGCGTCCGGATACAATGCCGATTTCTCTTACCGCAGATAAAAATGGAATGTTATATATTGTAGATTCATGCGGACACATTCAGACATATACTGCGGACGAATTTGTTGATAGTTCTGTTGAGCAGGGCGAAGAAAAGGAAATAAACTTTCCCCAACCTTTTACATCGTTCCAAGCAGACGGTAAGGGAAACCTCTTTTATCTGTCCGATCATACTCTCTATGAAAACGAGATGAAACTTTGTAGCCTTTGTGACATCTGTCTCGTATACGGCGAAACGGGCGAACCTTTAGATTTTGTCATCGACTTTGAGTGTAACGAAGTATTCTTTCTCTATGAAAACTACATCGTAATGGTTGCGTTCGCTCCATGTGAACGCTGAATTAGTTTTCACAACGGGAGTAAATATGAAGTTTTTACGTATGAAACACAATAGAATATGGGTATTTGTCTTGCTTGCCGTCTTTTTCGTATCTGTATGCGGACGAACTGACGGGTTTTCATCTGTCCGCGCGGAAGCGCAAACTATGCCCGACGAAATTGTAACAAGGTCGGAGGCATTAGCCTTAACGCCCGACAATGCGTCGCTCTTTCTTCCGGAAAGTTATGAACAGTATCTCCCTTTGGAGAATCCGTCCGATTTTACCGTTTGCGAAAACTATCTTGCGGTTGCGGAAGGACAGAAAATTTATATCTACGATTTCAAAACGGCGGATGCTTCATATATAAAATTTACTCACTCAGCACAAATCTCCAAGATACAATTTTCAGAAAGCGGACGGCTGTTTTTTTCCGACTCGCTTCTCCACTTTTATGAACTCTTCTTTTCAGACCGCGAACCCAAGGCTTCCTCGCAGCTTACTTCGCTCTCGACATTTCTTATCAATGAGGACAAATTATTTACGGCTTCCGTGACTACGGATAGCACTACCTACCAACTTTCCACACTTTCTGAACCAAACAATGGTGTGGTTTTCGGATCCAATCAATTCCATAATACGCCTCAACTTACTTTCTCAAATGGCGTGTTCTACTCTATCGTAGAAGAACTTGTCACGGTATATCATTTTGAAGAGGAAACCGCACTTTATCGTCCCGATGAATCTTTTTCCCTTGCTCCCAATCTCATAGGGCTGAAATCGGCATGTGCGATCGGCGATATCCTCTTCTATTCCGTTGACGGTTCCTCTTCTGTTCCCAACGGTCTTTACTGTTGCGATCTCTCCACACAGACCCAAACCCTTCTCTTTGAAGGGGACGGATACGGGGCGCTGACGTCCTATGGCGGCAAGCTGTATGCCGTCAAGGGCAACGGCGTCATTGAATACGAGATGGAAGAGGGGCTCCGTCCCACGGGGTACGAGATCGCCTCCGCTTCCGATTCCGTCAAGCGTCTCTCGGGGGCGCAGGATATCGCCCGTGCGCGGTCTCTCCTCGTCACGGCGGACAGCGGCAACAACCGTCTTTCCGTCTACGATATGGAAAAGGACGCCTATTCGGTAATTCCCCTCGGTTATGCTCCGGAGCTCGTCGCAACGGACGGGACGCGGATCGCCGCCGCCGCGGGGAATACGGTCTATCTCTATCAAAAAGATCCGCTCTCGGGGCAATGGGACGAGACGGCCTATCCCCTCGAAGCGGACGACGCCGTCAAGGGGCTCTCCTTCGTCTACGAAAAACTCTACTATGTCTCCGAACACTATCACGGGGTCGTCGGCGAAGCGCAAGAAGCGCAAAAGGCGCTCAACCACGGCACGCCCGCAGGACTTACGAGCGACCTCTACGGCGGGATGTACATCGCGTATACCGATCTTACCGTCAATAAATTCACGGAAGAGAACTTTTTGACGCAGAACGAGATCGGCGAGCGGCTTTCCTTCCGCCTTCCCGAGGGATTCCGTTCGCTCCGCGCCGACTTTGAGGGCGACCTCTTCTGTCTGGACGCGAACGGCGCCCTGTACCGCAACGGCGAAATCTATGCCGAGATCGACGGCGCGGATTTTGTTTACAGCGAAGTTTCGCTCAAACCCAATTCCTTTGCGCTCGGATTCGAAGATGGCGCGGTCTATTTCAACTGCGGGGATCTCATTCTCAAAACAGACGCGCTCGAATTTCCCACCCTCGGCAGGATCGGCGCGGAGGGCGTGTATGAAGAGATCGACCGCGTCCACGCTCCCGAGGCAACCGACGGGAGCGGCGTGACGTTTGTGGACGTCCGCGGCGGGGCAGTCGGGATCGAAGTGGATCTTGCCGCACTGGACGCAGAGACGGAATACTTCCCCTATGCTTCCTACTCCCGCACGGCGGAAGACAGGCGCGGCGTCCTCTTGGCGGAGGCGGGCGACTACCGCCTGATCGCCCTCTATGGCGGACATGCCTATGAGGTAGAGCTCTTCCGCGCAACGCAGGTCACCGTTGCAGAGCCCGTTGTGAGCGAAAACCCGCAAGGCGTATTCCTCTCGAGTCCGTGCGCACTCTACAACTATCCCTGCGTCACGGCGGCGCACGGGGAGACCCTTCCGCGGGGAGAGCGCGTCAACGTTCTCTCTATCGTAAAGGCGGATCCCGACGCCGCGCTACCCGATCTCGGCTATGATTTCGCCTATGTTTCGGCGGAAACAAACGCCCGCGCCGTGCTCTATGGGTATGTGCCCCTCTCCTTCCTCACCGAAGTGGATCCGTCGGGCGCGGAGAGCAGCAGTTACGAGCTCGTCAAGCTCAAAGAGGACGTCTCCTTCACCGCCCTCGACGGAGAGGAAAAACCGATTGCAAAGGACACCGAGGTGCGCCTCTACACACGGGAGGACGGTTCCCTTCTCGCCCGCTATACGGACGAAAACGGCAAGGATTTCTACGCGGAAGTCTCCGAGGACGTCATCGACCGCGGGGAATCGGACGCATGGCGCATCGCACTTATCGTCTGCCTGTCCGTGCTCGCCGTGCTCATCGTGGGCGCTTACTTCTATCTGTTGCCGCGCGACAAAAAGAACGAACCGTAAGCCGAAAAAAGTGGGTTCGGATCCTTGACATTTTTTCGGATCCCAATTATAATACACATCGGCTGACTCATTAAGGGAGAATGAAACAACATATGCAAACTTATCCTTCGCCCCTCGTCCTGCAACGGGCGGATCCCTATCTATTCAAAAAAGACGGAAAATACTACTTCACTGCGACATGCCCCGCCTACGACCGCGTCGAGATCAGATGCGCAAACAGCATCGGGGAAATTCCTTCCGCCCCCGCGCGGGTCGTCTGGAAAAAGCACCCCTGCGGCAAAATGGCATGCCATGTCTGGGCGCCCGAGATCCACTATATTATGGGGAAATGGGTCATCTACTTCGCCGCGGGGCACAAACCCGGCAAGTGGCGCATCCGCCCCTACGCCCTCATCTGCAAGGGGAACGACCCCATGAAGGACGACTGGGAAGAGGGCGGCATGTTGCAGCCCGCGGACGGCGACCAATATCCCTTTACGGATTTTTCCCTCGACACGACGGTGTTCGAACACAGGGGCAAGTGGTATATCATCTGGGCGCAGAAGTTCGGCACGGAGGAGGCGGAACCCGCCATCTCCAACCTGTACCTTGCCGAGCTCGAAACGCCGACCAAGCTCAAGACTTTCCACGTCCTTCTCTCCACGCCCGACTACGACTGGGAGCGCCGCGGCGGCTTCTGGGTGAACGAGGGTCCCGCCGTCTTAAAGCATGACGGCAAGATCTATGTGACGTACTCCGCCAGCGCGACGGGCGCATGTTACTGTATGGGCATGCTCCGCGCGGACGAGAACGCCGACCTCATGGATCCCCGCTCGTGGCAAAAGGAGCGCTACCCCGTCTTCAAGACGGACGAAAAGCGCAAGATCTACGGTCGGGCGACCCGCTCAACGACCATAACCGCCATGCGCACGTCATGCGCATCCGTTACGGCGGGGACGGCGCGCCCCTCTTCGGCTTTGCCGACGGCGAGCTCTATAACGCCCCCGTCACAAACGAACGCCAAAAACACATCAACAGCTGATCCTGCTCCCCTTCACGGGGAGCTTTTTGATGAAAAAAAACCGCCGTATCGACATATACTGACGGTATGAAAGGTATTTTATTTACCGGCGGCGGAAGCGCGGGGCACGTCGTCCCCAATCTCGCGCTCATGAACGCGCTCCGCTACTCCTGCCGCGTGACCTATCTCGGCACGGGCGGCATCGAAAAGCGCCTCGTCGCGGAAGCGGGCTTCCCCTTCTTTCAGGTGGATTGCCCCAAACTCCGCCGTTCGCTCTCTCCCGAAAACCTCAAGATCCCCTTCCGCCTCCGCAGGGCCGAAAGAGCCGCCCTGCAAATTTTGGAAAAAGAAAAGCCCGACCTCGTGTTTTCCAAGGGGGGCTATGCGAGCTATCCCGCCGTGTGGGCGGCACATAAGATGGGGATCCCTGCGCTCACGCACGAGAGCGACCTTTCCCCCGGCTTGTGCACGAAGCTCATCGCGAAAAAATGCGTCCGCGTACTCACTTCCTTTCCCGAGACGGCGGAGCGCTTCAAAAACGGCATGTACGTCGGCTCCCCCATCCGCAGGGAGATCCTGTGCGGCGAAAAGAGCCGCGCCAAGCATAAATTCGGCTTTTCTCAGGAGCCCGTGCTCCTCGTCCTCGGCGGCGGAAGCGGGAGCAAAGCGCTCAACGACGCCGTCCGAAGTCATCTCGACGAACTTCTTGCGCACATGCAGATCCTGCACCTCTGCGGCAGGGGAAATCTTGTAGACGAAAACAGAAAAGGGTATATTCAGCGGGAATATGAACGGGACATGGGTGCCGCATACGCCTGCGCGGACGTTGTGCTGTCCCGTGCGGGGAGCAATACCGTCTTTGAAATCCTTGCCCTCAAAAAGCCCGCCGTGCTCGTTCCGCTTTCTCACGCCTCGCGGGGCGACCAGATCGAAAACGCCGTCTATTTCGGGCGGCAGGGTCTCGTCCGCATTCTGCGCG
>CANRIY010000047.1 GCA_947630775.1 uncultured Clostridia bacterium
CTGTTTTACACGACAGTAAGCCGAAGGGGTTCGGCAAATTGAGTCGCCCACGGCGGAAGTGAATTCCGCCTAAGGCAAGTGATTTAGAACTTGTTTCGCTCGATTTCTTTTGCGCTTGATGAACCGACCAAGCGTTCCAAATTGTCATGTCGCCCCGCGCGCATTCTATTGCACCAAGCGCGGCACGAGCCCCCCAAGGGCGAAGTAGCTCCGTCGAGACATCTCTGCCTTGCTTTTGCGCGCAAAACAAATACGAGCGAGGAAAATTGCGCGTATGGGATATTAAGTCACAGTCGCGGTCGCTTGTCACGACAGTAAGCCGAAGGGGTTCGGCAAATTGAGTGCGCTGCCGCAAAAGCGTGGTTTTGCTTCGCGCAGTAATTTAGAATAAAGAGCGGCCTTTCGGACATGCCCCCTCCTAAGGAGGGGGGTAGGGGGGTGGGCAATGGTTCTAAAATACGTCATCCCGCCCCGTGCGCATTCCCAATTACGTCACCCTGCCCCGCGCGCATTCTATTGCACCAAGCGCGGCACGAGCGGGCACCGCCCGCGAAGTAGCTTGTCGAAGGGTCACCGCATTATAATAAGGTGATGGTTCGACAGGCTCACCATGACGTGATTGAGAACGCCCTCAGGGTAATCAGAACGACACCCCCTCAGTCGCGCCAAAAGCGGCGCGCCAGCTCCCCCTCAAGGGGAGCCAAGGGACAAACCGCGTCATCCTGAGAAAGTAGGAAAGAACGGAGTCTGCGGAAGAATGTTCCGAAGGATCTCGCCGTATATACTGTTTGCCCCGCGAGATTCTTCAGAAATTGCAATACGGACTGCGTACGACCACATCGGCTCAGAAGAACGCGGAGGGGAACGACACCCGTGCCGTCCGTCCTCATCCCGAGGCGAAGACGAGCGGATTTCATAGACCCACGGGGGTCCGTACTTACGAGGGGATTCACTCGCCCCTTGCGGGGCTCGGAATGAGGACCCCTCGGTTCCCTCTCAAGGGCGCGCCGAGGAAACTGCGCATAGGTTCGCGGACATGGGTGGGGGAAAAGTGGCGGAGACGCCGAAAACGGTATCGAATATGATCGTATCAACGCAAACATGGTTAGAGCCCGAACTCATGGACGTCGTGCGCTTGTTCGAGGGCGCGGGATCGCTCGAGATCGGGCACAGCTGCGACTGCTGCGGCGCGGCGTTTCAGAATACCTTCCGCTTGGGCGGACGGGACTTTTTCTATTCCGACGAGGACGTCTCCCGTACACCTCTGGAACAGAAGAGCCTCATCAAACGCTATGCGAAGCTCTCCCTCTACAAACTTCTCTCGGGTTACTACGGCAAAAACCTGCCGTGGGGGTCGCTCACGGGCATCCGTCCCACGCGGCTTGCCTATCAAGAGATGGAAAAGACGGGGGAGTTTGTGCCGCTCTTTCAAAAACTTCTCGTCTCCGAAGAAAATACGGCGCTCGTCGGCAGAGTGATCGAGGGGCAGAAGGGGATCTACGTCAGGGAAGAGGGCAATGTCGACCTCTTCGTCTCGCTCCCGTTCTGCCCGACAAAGTGCGTCTATTGCTCCTTCATCACCGCGCCGATCGCGCGTACGCGGCAATACATGCCCGCCTATCTCGACGCGCTTGAAAGGGAGCTTTCCGCCGCCGCGCCGCTCATCAAAAACCTTCGCTCGGTGTATGTGGGCGGGGGGACGCCGTTCGCGATCGAGGCGGAAGAGCTCGCAAGGGTTCTCAAGGCAATCTCTCCCCTGCGCGAAAACGGCTGTGAATTTACGGTGGAAGCGGGGCGGCCCGATACTTTCACGGAAGAAAAACTCGACATATGTAAGAAATTCGGCGTGACGCGCATCTGCATCAACGCGCAGAGCTTTTCGGACAGGACGCTCGAGGCGATCGGCCGAAAGCACACGGCGCGGGACGTCCTCTCCGCCTTTGAAGCGGCGGCGCCCTACGGATTCGACGTGAACTGCGACCTCATCGCGGGGCTCACGGGAGAGAGTTTTGAGGAATTCAAAAACAGCGTGGACACCGCGATTTCCCTTTCCCCCGAAAATATCACCGTCCATACGCTCTGCCTCAAAAAGGGGGCGAAGCTCAAAGAGGAACGGCTCGGGCTCAATGAGGGAAGCGGAAAGCCCGCCCTCGACGTTCTCCCCGACGGGCTCTTGTCCGACATGATCGCCTATTCCCGTGAAAAACTCACGGCGGCGGGATATGAGCCCTACTATCTGTACCGCCAAAAATACATGGCGGGCGCGCACGAAAACGTCGGCTGGACGAAACCGGGCAAGGCGTGCGTCTACAATGTGGACGTGATGGAGGAAACTTGCGACAATCTCGCCGTGGGTGCGAACGCGATCACCAAAAAGCTCTTTTTGAAAGAGGAACGCATCGAGCGTTGCGGCTCCCCCAAGGACATCCCGACGTATCTTCAAAAGGTAGAGAAACTCATCGGGGAAAAGAACGAACTGTTTGGCTAAAAGGGGCCTCCCGTAACGGAAGGTAAGTCGGTTTTGCTTGACCGCCAACTAAAGATCGGTTATAATAGGGAAAAAGGAGTACGCTGGATGAAAAAGTTTTTGATTTTTGTATTGAGCCTCGCGCTCATGGTCGGTTGCCTCGCCTGTGCGGGGTGCGATTTTGCTTTCTCCGGCAGCGACGCAGAGACGGACGGCGGCACGGAGACAAACGGCGATCCGCAGACGGAAGAGGAAAACGAGGTCACGAAGGGCAAGAACATTGCGATCGCGGAGGAGGCGGTCGTCAATGTGGAATATAACGAATATCTCGGCTATTCCGTGGAGATCAAGGGCGCCTTGAAAAATACGGGCAAGCGGGAGTATTCCTACGTCAGCATCAGTTTTACCCTCTACGACGAGAGCGGGGCAAACATCGGGCAGGCGCTCGCAAACATGAACAACCTCGCCGCGGGGGAGACATGGAGATATAAGGCGGTCTCGCTGGGCTTTTTCGACGAGAAGCCCGTGAAGTGGAAATATGCCGAGATCACCTGTTTTTGACAAATTTTCGAGACACATCGAAGCAAAGACCGAACTGTTCGGCGGGTAATATTGGGATGACTGCTTGAAAGCTCCGTCAACCGGAGCTATCATAATGGAATATTCTGAAATTTATAAGGAGAGAAGAGATGAAAAAGTTGTTTGCGGTGATCCTTACGGGCGCAGTGCTGTGTATGTCACTCACCGCCTGCACCCTCGGATCGAAGAAAGACAAGGACGAAGACAAGACCGTCGGCGGCATGGACTACGGGGACATCAAGAGTGAACAGCTCACCGAAAAGGCGTGGGAGTCCGCTCTTTCCGCGGACAGTTTTTCGAACTGTTCCATGACGGGAAAAATCGATACCAACGGTGTCTCCCAATCGACGGTAGACGCTGTAAACGCCATCGGAACCGCCATCAAGGTCGCGAACGGCGAGATGTGGATCAGGGCGATCGAGTACTCCGATACCATCGTCAATCCGGTCGAGAGCTACTTTATCCGCGATGAGAGCGGCTATTTACAATCGGTTTTGCTTGACGGCAAGACGTGGAGCGAGTGGGAGTCCGTTCCCTATTCGCCGATCGACGCGCTCATGCAGTTTTTCGGGGCATTCCAAAAGAACTATTCTCTCTTCACCTACGACAGCGCGAACGGCGTCTATCAGGCGCACAATTTCGAGCTCGGCGGGGCAGGAAACCTCATGGACATCGGGCTGAAGTTTTCCGGCGGGAAACTTGCAGGGTTTTCCATGCGCTATCAGGACGAAGACATTGCGATATATATGGTGCAGAGCGGCGTCATCTATGACTACGGTAAGACCGTTCTCACCAGGCCCACGACGGGCTCGGGCGGCGGCGGATCGATCCCCGACCTGCCCGATCCGTCCGACGAATGGGCGGCCGCGCTTTCGGAGAAGAATTTTAATAACTACACGGCGGCGGATATGAAGATGCCTCTCAGCGGAGAGGGCGCCATACATTCCACGATGAACCGCAGCGGTGACAGATATCTGTATGTAACGGACGATACAAGCACGCCGATCCAACAGATGTACATCGTCTATGACGGCAAAGGCACCAGCGCTATCTACATTCCCCGTTCTGACGGCGCAGTGTATGCGGGCACGATGAACGGCCGCGTCGACGCAGAGCTTGTCGGGTTCGTGACCGAAATGGCGGGACGCAAGAGTGAGTTTACCTTGGATGAGGACAGCGGGATCTATGTTGCGGAAGGTATTTTTTCGAACTATGTCGACGGCGGCAAGACGAAGATCGAACGCGCCGAGATCAGGATCGAGGGCAATCAGCTCGTATCTTTGAAACTCGTATTGCCCGACCGCATCCAGTCGACGGAATTTTCCGATTACGGTACGACGCAAGTTCCCACGTTCAATATTACGGGCACGTCCGAACCCGATGACCCCGAAACACCCGATAAGCCCAATAAGCCCAACCTGCCCGACGAACCTCAAGATCCCGATGAGCCCGACGATCCCGATGTGTCAAAGGTCGATGAGCAGGCTTGGACCAAGGCGTTCGACCTGTCCGCCATGAGGAATGTTACGGTCAGTTGTGCGGCGGAGCTGAATGGAAAAGGCATAACATACGATTTTCAAATCGCAGATGACCGCTGTTTCGCGCACGCGGAAATCTTCGGCGGAGAAGAAAATAGCGGCGATGCCTTTGTCTTTTACGACGACGCGGGCGAATTCAGGTGCTATTTTCGGGAGGGTGAAGAGGACTGGACGGAAGACTCCAACGAGTATTATAGGATCGATGAATTCATCGAGAGGAACGTCGCAGAGCGGTTCTTCTTAAGCGTTTTACAGACGGAGTATGCACAGTTTGAATATAACGGAAGCACGTATAGCGCCACCCTGTTTTTGGAATCTGCCATCGGATCCGCCGATGTTCCCATTACCTTCGAGGTGATATTCAAGGATGGGCATATTACACACCTTGCTTTCTACAACGATACGACAAAGTTTGAGGTCAGATTTTCCGATTACGGCACGACGAAAGTGAGCGTGCCCGATATTTCGGGCGTTCCCGATGCCTCCAACGGCACCTCGGCTTCTTTCTGAACGGCAAAGAAGAACACGGCAGCCCCGCAAATCGGGGCTGTCATAATAATAAGGTGATGGTTCGACAAGCTCACCATGACGTAATTGGGAATGACACCCCCTCAGTCACCTATGGTGACAGCGTCTCACGCGGGTAGAGACCCGCATTCGGTCAGGCATTTGCCCGAGCATATGGGCAAATGCCAAGAAAATTTTGCGCCAAAGATTATCAACCTTTGGCAGAATGCAAAATTTTCCCCTCAAGGGGGAGCCAAGGGGACAACCCTCATCCCGCGGCGAAGCCGAGCGGATCTCATAGACCCATGGGCGTCCGTACTTAAGAGGGGATTCTCTCGCCCCTTGCGGGGCTCGGAATGAGGCCCCCTCATGGGGACGCCAAGGGTTGTACGGTGGGCGCCCTCTCCCCTGTGGATAGCCTTTTCTCCCGATTTCCGAAAAAATTTCGGATATAACCCATTATGATACCAAAAAATCACTTGACAAAAAATCGGGGGGGGTAAAATAGAGGGCACATAGATTTTTTAATAGTTCTGTCAATATAGTAAATTCTAAAATTATAAAATTACAAGGAGACGATCAAACATGAAAAAGTTCGGAATTTTGGCGGTTTCACTTGCCGCGGCGTTTGCGCTCGGGCTGTGCGGGGCGTGCGGCGACAATCAAAAAGAAGAGAACGGCGGGCACGATCCTGCGGACAGCGCAAAATTTACGATGACGAAGGAGACCGATCTTCGTTCGCTCACGTCCGACGAGGTGACGGAAGAGGAGTGGAAGGCGGTATTTGCGGCGGAAAAGTTCGACAATTTCCTCTTAGCATATACGTACGATACTTCCTACGAGGACGCGTACGTCGAGGGCGCGTTCGACGGAAAAAAAGCGGATTTCTCGATGTATTATATTTTGGACGGCGAAAAAATGCTCGGGCAACACATGCTGATGTCGGAAACGGACGGGGAGGTTTCGGCATGGAATGAGATCGATGGCGAATTGGTCTTTGACGGGGACGACTATACCCCCGAAAGCGGAGAGATCCCCTATTCGTACCGCGCTTTTATTCTCGCGCTGAAAGAGAAGTATTCCTCTTTCGTATATGACGCGGCCAAGAAGTGCTATACGACGACGGAAGCGGTGTTTCTTTCCGAAGGGACGACGGGCGTTATCATTAAGGACGGCGTACTCTGCGGTATTTGGGTGGATGTGTTGAAGGAGGAAGGACGTCCCGAACTCGGGACATCTGCTGTGGATGTCATCGTCTATGATTTCGGCAAGGCGAGCGTGACGTTTGACGTCGGAGAACATGAGCACATCACGCTCACGGAGGATACCGATTTTGAGGCGCTCGTTTCCGATCGGGTGACGGAAGAGGAGTGGAGAGCGATCTTTTCCGATAAAACATTCAAGAACGTGACTTTGAAAGAGACAAGGGGCAGCAACGAGGAGGCTTCATACATGCTGAGCGATTGTACGGATACGCGTTTCAGTTATGATGTGGCGTCGGGAGATTACGAAACATGCGTGCTCTACGAGAATGGGATCCAAACGATGTACATGGGGGTCGGCGGGCAATGGCAATATGTGCAGCAGGAGATAACGCCGGAAGAACTCGAAGAGTCGAGTCAGGACTTCTTCCATTTTACTTACATTGCGATCGATCTGTCCGGTTATTACAAGGACTTTACCTATGACGAGGAGCGCGGCTCCTATTGCTATGAAGCGCCCGAGGGCTCGGAAGGCATCAAAGTCGCGTCATCGCCCTTCGAGTATATGCAAAAACATCTGGAATCCATAGAGATCAAATTCAAGGAAGGCCGCCTCGCGTATCTTCGTTGGAAAAACTATTCGACGTCTGCCGATGGCGAGAGAGTGCTCATGAATGACGTCCGCGATTACTATTACGATTACGGCAAGACGAAGGTCGTCCCGCCCGAGAACGCTTCTCCCTATCCCGAGGGCTGATCAGGCCACGCATAAAAACCGTCCTGCGCAGAAAGCTTGACTTCTGACCGTAGGTTAGATATCATAAAGATGAATCACGAGAACTAAGGAGATCAAAAATGAAAAAGTTCGGAATTTTGGCAGTCTCGCTTGCCGCGACGTTTGCGCTCGGGCTGTGCGGGGCGTGCGGAGACACGCATGAGCACACATTTTCCCAAGATTGGTCGAGCGACGCAACCGATCATTGGCATGCGGCGACCTGCGGGCATGACGAGGTCTCGGAGAAAAATGCGCATACCATGTTTGCGGGAAAGTGCACCGTCTGCGGCTATGAACAGGAGTGCACGCTCACGGAGAATACCGATTTTGAGGCGCTCATTTCCGATCGGGTGACGGAAGAGGAGTGGAGAGCGATCTATTCCGAAGAGAAATTCAAGAACGTGACTTTGAGAGAGACGCGCGGCGACATCGGAGGCGCGGACGACCAACGCGCAAAAATGTATCTCGACTGGGAGGAGACACGTATGACTCTGGAAGGGCGTTTCAATATGTTGTCTGTGGCCACCATTCCGACGCCGGACGGGGAGTACGATGCTGTTGGAGGCCACATGATCGAGGACGGCCTCTGCACGGAGTATCAAACCTTTGACAAGCAGACCTATTATATGCAAGACGGGTTTACGCCGGAAAAATTGGCGGAGTGGGAGGAATATATGATGTTGGACGGGGAGTATTCCTTCTTCTATGCGACTCTGATTGCGACGGATTTTTCCGATTATTACAAAGAGTTTACCTATAACGAGGAGCTCGGCGCATATCTTTATGAAGCGCCCGAGGGGTCGGACGGCTTAAAGTTCAGATTTACAGCCTGCGACGGGATGGGAACGAACTTGAAATATGTAGAGCTTAAATTTACAGAGGGACGCGTCGCGTATGTCCATTGGAGGAGTGATAACATTTCGAAAGACGTCTATCATTGTTATTACGACTACGGCAAGACGAAAGTTGTCCCGCCCGAGAACGCTTTGCCCTATCCCGAGGGTTGAAAAAACAGCCGCGCCGCCCCTGAGAGGGGAGCCGAGAGAACCCCTCAGTCACGCAAGGGCAGGCGGCGTCATCCTGAGCCGAAAAGGCTATACGCAGTCCGATGAGTAATTCCGCGAAGGATCCCGAAGATCCAGTCCGAACTTTCATCCTCGGGATTGCTTCGACTACGCTCAGGGTCAGAATGACGCGGGGCAAGGGGAGCCGAGGGAGTGAATGGTAAATTTTCCGAATTGCCCCTAAAATCCTTTGACTTATTCTCCGAAATATGCTATCCTATGTTTGACGTACGCGAGGAATTGCGCTCTCCACGCTATTCTTGGCGTAACGCAACACATTCCATAGGAGGATAAACGCAAATGGAAAAGCAAGAAATCATCGCAAAGTATGCCCAGCACGAGGGGGACACGGGTTCGCCCGAAGTTCAGATCGCGCTCCTCACCGAACGCATCAACCACCTCAACGAGCACCTCAAGATCCACAAGCAGGACAATCACTCCCGCCGCGGGCTCTTGAAGATGGTCGGTAAGCGCCGCGGGCTCTTGGACTATCTCAAAGCGAAGGATATCGAGCGTTACAGAGCCATTGTCGAACAGCTCGGGCTTCGTAAATAACGAACAGAAAGGGCGGGTTTTTTGCCGCCCTTTTTTGCGCATTTCGCTCGATTTCTTTTGAGCTCGCGCCTTGTCGGCGCGAGCGCAAAACAAATACGAGCGAGGGGTTAAGACTTCTGCCTTGTAGTACGATTCGGCCGTCCCGTTTCTGTTTCACACGACATTAAGGTTCCCGTAGGGTACCAAATGGGGGCGTGCAGCGGCGGGAGACCCGCCTCGCACCGTGATTGGGAACGAAGGGCAGACTCTCTGAACATGCCCCCTCCCGAGGAACGTAGTCCGCGACATGCCCCCTCCCAAGGAGGGGGGTAGGGGGGTGGGCAACGGTTCTGATTACGTCATGCTGAGCGTAGTCGAAGCATCACCTTATGATAATGCGGTGCCCTTTCGACAGAGCTACTTCGCGCCAAGGGCGGCGCCCGTGCCGCGCTTAGTGCAATAGAATGCGCGCGGGGCAGGGTGACGTGATTTGGAACGACACCCCCTCAGTCGCGCAAAGGCGCGCGACAGCGTCTCGCGCGGGTAGCACCCCGCGTAACTTCGCGCCCGAGATGTCTCGACAAGCTACTTCGCACTTCGTGCTCGTGCCGCCCTTGGTGCACAATAGAAGTGCGGGCGGGGCGACATGACAACGGGCGCTACTTCGCGGGCGGTGCCCGCTCGTGCCGTGCTTAGTGTAATAAGAATGCGCACGGGGCGTGCCGCCCTTTGACGGCAAAAGAACGTGCGGGCGGGGCGGTCAGCATTTGCCCGAAACATATGGGCAAATGCCAAGAAAATTTTGCGCCAAAGATTATCAATTTTTGGCAGAATGCAAAATTTTCCCCTCAAGGGGGCAGCAAGGGAGCAGTCCTCATCCCGAGGCGAAGCCGAGCGGATCTCATAGACCCACGGGCGTCCGTACTTACGAGGGGATTCACTCGCCCCTTGCGGGGCTCGGAATGAGGCTCTCTCGGCACCCCTCGTAGGGTCCTTCCTTGGGATGGCGGGAAAAGGCGCAAAAAGGGCGCCGAGACGGCCCGAGGCGCCAAAAGCATCAAACAAGAAAATCGCTCCCGCGGTCACGGGATCACGGGGCAAAGAAATCAAGGAGTTAAGGAGAAAGAGAAACAATGACACCAAACTACAAAGAATTTAAGCTGTCTGTCGGTGGCAGAGAGGTCACCGTAGAGACGGGCAAGTATGCGGAGCAGACGAACGGCCACTGCGTCGTCCGCTGCGGCGAGACTGCCGTCATGGTCAACGTCTGCATGTCGGCGACTCCCCGCGAGGGCATCGACTTCTTCCCTCTTCAGGTGGATTATGAAGAGAAGATGTACGCGGTCGGCAAGATCCCGGGCGGATTCAAACGCAGAGAGGGCAGAGCGTCCGATAAGGCGATCCTCACCGCCCGCCTCATCGACAGACCCCTGCGTCCGCTCTTCCCGAAGGGGCTCTTCAACGACGTCGTCGTCACGGCGACAGCCCTTTCCGTCGAACCCGACGTTGCGCCCGAGCCCCTCGCCATGATCGGCTCCTCCATCGCCCTCGCCATTTCCGACATTCCGTGGGCGGGCCCGACGGGTTCCGTCGTCGTGGGACTCGTGGACGGCCAGTACGTCATCAATCCCGACGCCGCCCAGCGCGAGAAGAGCACCATCCACCTCAATCTTGCGGGCACCAAGGACGCCATTCTCATGATCGAAGCGGGCGCGAACGAGGTCACGAACGACGAGATGGTCGGCGCGATCATGTTCGGACAAGCCGAGATCGCCAAGATCTGCCTTCAGATCGAGAATGAGATCGTTCCCGCGGTCGGCAAGGCAAAGAAGGAGATCGAGCTCTACCACATTCCCGAAGAGATCGACGCAGCCGTCCGCGCATATGCGAGCGAAAAGCTCGACTGGGCGCTCGACACCTTTGACCGTCAAGAGAGGCAGTCCCGTCAGGATCAGGTCGGCGCGGAAGTTCTGGAACACTTCAAGGATATCTATCCCGATAACACCCGTGAGATCAACGATTCCATCTATTATCTGACGAAGGAGAAGGTCCGCGCAAAGATCTTCGATAAGGGCATCCGCCCCGACGGCAGAGGCCTCAAAGACATTCGTCCCATCTGGTGCGAGAGGAGCGTCCTGCCCCGTGCGCACGGCTCGGCAGTCTTCACCCGCGGCCAGACGCAGACCCTCACGACCTGCACGCTCGATATGCTCGCCGCGGCGCAGAAGTTGGAAGGCCTCGACGACGAGACAGAGAAGCGCTACATGCACCAATACAACTTCCCCGGCTACTGCACGGGTGAAGCGAAGGCGCTCCGCAGCCCCGGCAGGCGCGAGATCGGCCACGGCGCCCTTGCAGAGCGTGCGCTCGAGCCCGTCATTCCTTCTAAAGAAGAATTCCCGTATGCGATCCGCGTCGTCAACGACATCCTTTCGTCCAACGGTTCGAGCTCGATGGCTTCCGTCTGCGGCTCGACGATGGCGCTCATGGACGCCGGCGTTCCGATCAAGGCTCCCGTTGCGGGCGTCGCGATGGGACTCATCAAGAATCAGGAGACGGGCGAATTCCGCGTCATGACCGATATCCAAGGGCTTGAAGACTTCCTCG
>CANRIY010000048.1 GCA_947630775.1 uncultured Clostridia bacterium
GGTCTACTACGAGGCATGGGGCGATGAAGAAGGCGTCTATACCCTCGAAAACGGAACGTACTACCACTACACGAAGGAGGACGCTTCCTCGGCATGGGAGAAGGACACGACCACCCAGTCCCGCTATGAAGACCGCATCCAAACCCCGAAAATGGTGATAACATACGCGGCGGAAGCAGTGGCGGAGATCTACTCCTCCTTCACCTTCGACGACAAGACGGGCGTCTATTCCGCGGAAACAGTTTCGATCGCCGGTGGCCATGTCACGCTCAGCGATGTAGAGATCATCATGTCGGGCGGGAAGATCGCAAAAGTCGAATGCACCTACGAAGACGGGTTTGAAGGGGACGGCGACGAGCGCGTCACCGTCGACCACATCGGCACGACCAAGATCGAGATTCCCAAGAAATTTTCCGTCGATGTCCCCGATGAGACCGTAAGCGAAAGTTCATGGGGCGCGATCTTTACGGAAGCCGCACAAAACTTCACCATGGAACAGACGTCGGACGGCACGCTGGTCGGGACGTTACTGGTAGACACCGACAAGATGGAATTGATCGAAGAAGATGAAGTTCACGGAAGAACTTATGAGATCCTTTCCAAAGAAGGCGGCGTCTATACGGGATATGGGCTCGAAGAAGGCGGCGTATGGGTGAAGGAGGTCTATACCGATGCAAACGACATTGCGGAACGTCTGGAGACCTTCGAACAGATGAGAACTTACGTCAGCGTATTCGCCGATCGTTTCAGCGACTTTGTCCTCGATCGCGACAGGTACGTCAGCAACGATCTTACCATTTCGATGGGTTGGGAAAGCGTCAACCTTACCGAAGCCGAAGTGATCATCCGCAGCGGACGGCTTTTCTCTTTGACTTACACCTTCAATGAGCAAGGCCGAAAGGTGCAAGTCATGATCTCGGACTTCGGCACGACCAAGGTCGAACTCCCCTCGATTTCTTCTCCCGAACCCCCCACGGGCGGCGAGACGGTCGACAACGAAAAGGCATGGGCGGCGGCGATCAACGCGGGCGCACAAAATTTCACCGCGAAAGTTTCTATGTTCGGTGAAACGCAGATAACATTCAAGGTGGACGGCGACAAACTCAAAGAATATATATCCGACATTATGACCATATTCATCGCAAAAGAAGGCGATGTCTATGCTACTTACGAGCCCTCCGACGACGGCGATCAATGGGTGAAGAAAACGGACTACTCCGACGCCGCCAAAAATTCTTTCGATTCGATGCAGGGGCTTGTCAGTCAGCTTGCGGATCATTATAAAGACTTCTATCAAAGAGACGGTAAATATGTCTGCGAGAAAATCGAGCTTACGATGAACGGATTCAGTGCTCTCTGCAGCAATTTTGAAGCGGTCTTTGCGGACGGAAAACTTGTATCGCTGAAATTCACCGCTTCCGTTGAGGCCGCGGGGCAGGCATACGAACAGCAGTATACATTCTCAAACTTCGGCACGACCACGGTCGAACTTCCCCAAAATTATACAAACGCGGAATAAGCGCTTTATTATAATGAAAATATATGAAAGAAAAAGGAGAATAAAATGAACAAGAAACTCGGTGTATGTTTAGCGCTCGCATGTGCGATGTGCTTCACGGCTGCCCTCGCCGCCTGCGGCGACAAAAAGAACGACGATGACAATAACGACGCCATCGTTCCCGACACGACGAAGGTGACCGAAGAGGTCTGGAAACAACAGGCCGCCGTCTTTGCGACAGCGACCAACTTCACGCTCGACCGCGTCTCCGTCGAAACGAAGAAATCCGTCGGCATGATGAAGCTCGACGGTGCGGTCTACTACGAGGCATGGGGCGATGAAGAAGGCGTCTATACCCTCGAAAACGGAACGTACTACCACTACACGAAGGAGGACGCTTCCTCGGCATGGGAGAAGGACACGACCACCCAGTCCCGCTATGAAGACCGCATCCAAACCCCGAAAATGGTGATAACATACGCGGCGGAAGCAGTGGCGGAGATCTACTCCTCCTTCACCTTCGACGACAAGACGGGCGTCTATTCCGCGGAAACAGTTTCGATCGCCGGTGGCCATGTCACGCTCAGCGATGTAGAGATCATCATGTCGGGCGGGAAGATCGCAAAAGTCGAATGCACCTACGAAGACGGGTTTGAAGGGGACGGCGACGAACGCGTCACCGTCGACCACATCGGTACGACCAAGATCGAGGTCCCGAAGATCTCCGACGGCGACTCCGGAGACGACAACCCCACGGGCGGCCAGACGGTCGGCGACGCCAAGGCATGGGCGGCGGCGATCAACGCGAGCGCGGAAAATTTCACACTGAATACGACGATAAGCTACGAGGGTATGATCGTACCCCTGACCATGAAGGTAGCCGGAGACAAATATGAGCAGAACCAATCTTTCATGGGCATGAACATATCCGTGTTTATCGAAAAAGAAGGCGACGTCTATGTTACTTATGAGCCCTATGGCGATGGCAGTGTATGGGAGAGAACAACTGAAAAATCCGCCGAGTCCGGAGAGGCTTTCGAGGCGACAAAAGCCCTTGTCAACGTGCTTGCGGATCATTACGACGCCTTCACTCTGAAAGACGGGAAGTATGTCTGCGCTGCGCTCGATCTTACGATCCACGGGAGTACCGCTCACGCCACCGATATCGAAGCGGACTTTACGGCCGGGAAGCTCGTATCGCTGAGCTACCGCCCTTCTATTGAGGAAGATGGAACGACAACCGAACAACTGCAGTTTACGTTCTCGAACTTCGGCACGACCACGGTCACCCTTCCGACGAAATATATCGATGGCGACTCCGAAAGCGGCGGCAGCGGCAGCGGCAGCGAGGCACAGAAGCCCACCGATCCCACCAACCCCGGCGGTTCCGGCGAACAGACCAACCCCGGCGGCAACGAACCGACCAAACCCGATCAGGGCAACACCGGCGAACAGGGCGGACAAGGGAACCCCGAACAGGTAGACGAAAACATATGGAACAATGTTTTTACGGAAGCCGCGGAGAATTTCACCTTGGAAATGGGAATCGTCAGTGACAATAGTCTCATTGCGAAATTGATGATCGACGGCAATAATTTGAAGATGGTTGCGAATGGCACATATGCGATCGTAGTGGAGGAAGGCGACTCTTTTGCGGGTTATTCCTCTAAGGACGGTGAAACATGGGAAAAAGAGCCCGATCCCTCCGCAGAGGAAGCCAATGGGGTCAAAGAAGAAATTGCACAGTTCAGATCACTTGTCAACAAGTTTGCAGATCATTACAGCAACTTTACTTACCAAGACGGAAAATATGTCTGCAATCAACTTACCATTGATCTTCTTGGAGAATCGGTCTCCTTTACCGAAATCGAGGCGACCATTGAAGGCCGGCAGCTTGTCTCTCTGACATACATCATCAGGGACAGCGGCTTGCAGATCACAGTCTCGCTGATCGGCGCGACCATAGTCGAAGCCCCGAAGATCTAAGGGACACATAGATGTAATCAATCACAAACGGATCTGAAAGCGTCCGCGCATTCTTGCGCGGACGCTTTTTTGCACTGTATGCCCTTCCAGAAGAGCTGCCCCCTTTGAAGGGGGCGGCTCCGCCGCTTGCGGCGGTGGTGGGGGTTGTCATTCCCAATCACGTCATCCTGAGCCGCACCAGTTTCTTCGCCTCGGGATGAGAGCTGCTACATTCTGCCCCACCTCTTGGCTCCCCCTCGAGGGGGAGCTGTCACCACAGGTGACTGAGGGGGTGTCGTTCTAAATCGTCATGCTGAGCTCCGTCGAAGGATCACCGCATTCCAAATCGCGTCACCCTGCCCCGCGCGTACGTTCTTTTGTTGTCGAAGCGCGGCACGCCCCGTGCGCATTTTTATTACACTAAGCACGGCACGAGCGGGCACCGCCCGCGAAGTAGCGCCGCCCTTGGCGCGAAGTAGCTCCGTCGAAGGATCACCGCAGTATAATAAGGTGATCCTTCGACACGCCGCTTTTGCCAGCGGCGGCTCAGGATGACATGATTTAAGACCCATTGCCCACCCCCCTACCCCCCTCCTTGGGAGGGGGCATGTTCGGACTCCGCGGAGTCTGCCCTTTGTTCTAAAATTACTGCGCGAAGCAAAACCACGCTTTTGCGGCAGCGCACTCAATTTGCCGAACCCCTTCGGCTTAATGTCCTCTCGAGCGACCGCGACAGTGACTCAATATCCCAGAAACGTGACTTTCCTCGCTCGTATTTGTTTTGCGCGCAAGAGCAAGGCAGAGATGTCTCGACTACGCTCGACATGACTTTTGGAACGCTTGGTCGGTTCATCGAGCGCAAAACAAATCGAGCGAAACATTCCAAAATCACTTGCCTTAGGCGGAATTCACTTCCGCCGTGGGCGACTCAATTTGCCGAACCCCTTCGGCTTACTGTCCTGTGAAACAGAAAAGGGACGGCCGAATCGTAATTACAAGGCAGAAGCCTTAACCCCTCGCTCGTATTTGTTTTGCGCGCAAGAGCAAGGCAGAGATGTCTCGACTACGCTACTTCGCCCTTGGGGGCTCGTGCCGCCCTTCGACAACAAAAGAATGTGCGGGCGGGGCGACATGACTTTTGGAACGCTTGGTCGGTTCATCGAGCACAAAACAAATCGAGCGAATCTCTCAATACCCCAAAAACTCCACGCCCTTTAAGAGGACGTCGTTGACAATATCCCCCGAAATGACGTAAAAGATGATCTTGCCGTGCCGTTCGCTCTTCACGAGCCCCACGTCCTTCAAAAACCGCAGCTGGTGGGAGACCGTCGTCTGGTTGATGCCGAGCACGCGGGAGATATCCGTCACGCACATCTCGGTGATCGCGAGCGCGGAGAGGATCCTGAGCCTTGTCCCGTCCGAAAAGATCGAAAAAAAGCGCACGAGGGAAGAAAGGAGTTCGCCGTCGGGGACGTAATCCTCCACCATATCCTTCGTGCGCCTGTCGAGCAACAATGTTTCCGCCATAAAAGTACCTCCTTTTATGACAGAATAACATATGCCGTGCTGCGCATATGCGCTATTTTGTGCGATTTTTGACGAATTTTGCCGAAAAATTATGCCATGGACGGCTCGTAGCCCGCCTCGCGCACCGCGGCAAGAAGCGCCTCGTCCGCCACCTCTTCCTTGAGGGTCACGACGGCGGCCTTCTTTTCGAGGCTCACGTCCGCCTTCTTCACGCCCTCCACCTTCTCGAGCGCGTCCGTGACGTGCTTCACGCAGTGCATGCACATCATTCCTTCCACATGGATCGTCTTTTTCATACTATCATCTCCTTTTTGATTGATTTCGTTTTCAGAAGCGCCGCTTTTCTCCACGCCCCCTCCAAATGGAGGGGAGGAGCGGCGCAATTCTTGCTCAACAGTGCGTTGCACTGTGAGCTGCGCCGCGACAGGAGCGGTGGCACCCGCGACGGGCCTTGCGGCGGTACCTGCCGCCCAAGGTAGGGGGGTGGGCACAGGCGCCCTTCTCCCGAAGCGGACGAGCCGCAGGGCGTTCGTCACGACAAAGAGCGAGGAAAGGCTCATCGCCGCCGCCCCGATCATGGGATTGAGCGAGACCCCCGCCCACGCGAATGCACCCGCCGCGAGCGGGATCCCGATACAGTTGTAGAAAAACGCCCAGAACAGGTTCTGTTTGACGATGCGCATCGTGCGTTTGGAGAGGGCGAGCGCACGGGGCAGGGCGGAGAGGTCCCCGCTGACGAGCACCGCGTCCGCGCTCTCAATCGCGACGTCTGTGCCGCTACCCATGGCGATCCCCACGTCCGCCTCTTTCAACGCGGGCGCATCGTTGATCCCGTCCCCCACCATGGCGACGTACCCTCTTTGTTTCGCCGTTTCATGTTGCTCCCGCGCTTCGCGGACGAGACGCAGTTTATCCTCGGGGAGAAGCTCGGCGCAGAGGCATCCGTCATAGGGCGGGAAACCCGCCTCTTTGGCGATATAGCTTGCGACCGCTTGGTTGTCCCCCGTGAGCATAACGGGAAGGCAGCCCATGCCGCGGAGCTCTGCGATCGCCGCGCGGCTCCCCTCTTTTAAGGTGTCGGCAAGGGCGAAGAGGGCGAGGATCTTCTGTCCGTCGGAGAGGAAGAGCACCGTTTTCCCCTCGGCGGTGAGTCTTTCAAAGGCATCCAGCCGATCCTCGAACGTCACGCCGCGCGCCTGCATCATGCGCTCATTGCCCAAAAAGTAAGTCCTGCCGCCGACCGTGCCGACCGCCCCCTGCCCGACGACATATTCGACGTCTTGGGCCTCATCGCCCTCCCCGCAGTAATCCGCAACGCACTGCGCGAGGGGATGGTTGAGCTTGCTCTCGAGGGCGTAGGCAATGCGGAGTGTTTGGGGGCGGACCCCCTCCCCTACCCCTCCCCCTGACGCAGGGGGAGGGCAAGCGGAAAAGTCCTCGAACCAAACGACCTTGGGTTTCCCCTCGGTGAGCGTCGCCGTCTTATCGAGCATGATCTCGTCCACCGACGCCATCTTTTGCAGCGCTTCCGCATTTTTATAAAGAACGCCGAGCGCCGCGCCCCTGCCCGTCGCCGCCATGATCGCAACGGGGGTCGCGAGCCCCAGAGCGCAGGGACAGGAGATGACGAGCACGCAGACGGCGTAATTCATCGCCTCTGACAGCACTCCCGCAGTAAAATACCAGATGAGAAAGGTCGCAGCGGCGATGAGAAGCACGGCGGGCACAAAGACGGCCGCGATCTTATCGGCGAGCTTTTGGATGGGAGCCTTGGTCGCCCCCGCCTCGCGCACCATACGGACGATCGCGGAAAGCATGGTGTCCGCGCCGACCTTTTCCGCCCCGATCTTGAGGTAGCCGCTCCTGACGATGCACGCGCTCACCGCCTTGCTTCCCTCGGTGAGTTCCACAGGCAGGCTTTCCCCCGTCACGGCGGACTGGTCGACAAAGGCATGCCCATCAAGCACGGTGCCGTCCACGGGGACGGCTTCCCCCTGCCGCACGAGGACGGTATCTCCCGTTTCGACTTCGGAGAGCGGCACCGTCTGCTCCCGCCCGTCCCGTTCCACCGTCACGGTGTCGGGGGCAAGCGAGCGGAGATTTTCAATCTCTCTGCCCGTCCGCTTTTTGGATCTGTCCTCGAGCCATTTCCCGAGGCACACCAGCGTTACGATCATCGCCGCCGATTCGAAATACAGTTCGTGGGTCTCGGGGTGCAGGCAGGCGAGGACGACGCTGTACACAAAGGAGACTCCCGCGCCCAGAGAGACGAGGGTATCCATATTCGGCACGAGTTTGAACGCCGCACGCACGCCGCTCACAAAAAATTTATAATTGATGAGGAGAATGACGGCGGTGATCCCGAGCTGAAAGCCGTGATTGAGCCAGCCCATCGGTGCGGGAAGGCCGATCATGTGCCCCATGGAGAGATACATCACGGGGAAAAGCAGGACGGCGGAGAGCAGAAAGCGCACAAAGAGGGTGAGCTTCTCTTTTCTTTTTTCGGGGATCTTGCCATAGTCGTATGCGCCGTACCCGAGGGAGACGACCGCGCTCTTGATCCGCGCGTCGGTGACAACAGTTTCGTCGAACGTGACGTCCATGCACTCCCCCATGAGGGAAACGGTGCAGGCGGAGACCCCTTCGAGCTTCTTCACGGTGCGCTCGATCCCCGAAGAGCACGCCGCACAGCTCATGCCCGTCACAGAATATTTCTTTTTCATGAAAACTTCCTAAAGAGATCCACGATCTCGTCGAGCGCTCCCTCGTCGCCCTCCCTGATCTGTCCCGCCACACACCCGTGCAGGTGTTTTTGGAGAATGACGGCGGAAAGGCTCTTGACGGAAGCGTCCACCGCGGCGAGCTGGACGAGGATGTCGTCGCAGTACCTGTCTTCCTCCACCATGCGCTTGATGCCGTTCACCTGCCCCGCAATGCGGTTGAGGCGGGTAATGATGCTTTTTTTATCCTCTGCGGAGCGGACGGTCTTGCGCTCCTGTGTCTGACAACAGCAATGTTCTTCCATATGTCCTCCATAATACCCCTATGGGGTATTTATAGTATAGCACATCTCCCCCCGCCTGTCAAGGATTTTGCTAAGGATTTTTCGGGCGCAAAGAAAGCCTCCCCCTTGGGGGGGAGCAACGCGTTCTGCCAAAGATTGATAATCTTTGGCGCGTTGCGACATGAGTGAGCGCATTATCTCGCGCGAACGGTGACCGAATGCGGGTCTCTACCCGCATGAGACGGCTCTGCCGCAGGCGGTGGTGAGGATCTTGTCGCCCCTCTTAGGGGAGATGTCACGAGCTTGCGAGTGACAGAGGGGTTTCCGAAACCCCTTTCCCCTCACTTTGTTCGGGGACTTCCCCTAAAAGGGGCAGCGAGGAAGGCTTCCCCCCTTCCGGGGTAATGACGCGGAAACTTACTTCCTCGTGACCGTTCCGTCCTTTGCGATCGTCCCGTCCGTGCAGACGATCGTATAATCCGCTTCGGAGATTATGATATAATCCAATCCCACATCTCGTATGGTTTTCTGATTATATCCTTCCTTGACTATGATATCGAACCATTCATCGACTGTTCCGCGGAACTCGATTTCCGTCAAGAAACCCGAACCCAAAGCCCCCCATCCGAGCTCTTTGAGACTACGCGGAAGCACGATCTTCTTCATTGCCTCACAGGATCCAAAGGCGGAAGCCTCGATTTCCGTCACGCCCTCGGGGATCGTGATACTGTTGAGCGAATCGCACCCTCGAAATGCCCACATCCCGATTTCCGTCACGCCCTCGGGGATCGTGATACTTGTCAAGAATTGGCAGTTTTCGAAAGCGGAAGCCCCGATACTTTTCACGCTCTTCGGAAGTTCGATACTCTCGATCGCACAAGCCACGAAAAGCCCTGCTTCAATCGCCGTCAAATCTTCGGGAAGGGTTACGGACGTGACGCCGAGGCAACCACGGAATGCGCCGCCCGCGATTGCCGTCGTGCCTTCCCGCACCGTATAGTGGCCCTCAAAGTCGGGATTTACCTTGATCAGGCAGTTTCCGTTGTAGAACTCATCCCCCTGTATGACATAATTGGGTAGCCCCATTTCCGTACGCATATTCTCGCTTTCATAGGCGGTATTGAAGAAAGCATTCAGTCCAACCCGCCTCACGCTGTCGGGAATGCGGATCTCGGACAAGGAAATGCACTCCTCAAATGCTGATTGGCCGATCGTTTCCAATCCGTCGGGGAAATCGATCTCGGTAAGCGACCAGCAGCCGCTAAACGCTTCGCTGTCGATCCTTTTCAGATTGCTGTTTTCACCGAAAACAACCTTTTTCAGCGGCGATACATTTTCCACATTAGAATGGAACATAAACGCGCCGTCCCCGATCTCCGTCACGCTGTCCGGGATGCGGATCTCCTCGATTACCGAGTCGTACATGTCACATGCCCCGGCGGCGATCCCCTTCGTTCCATCTCTCACCGTAAAAGTACTTCCGGCAACAGATCCTACAGCAATGAGGTAGTCTCCTATGTACAGCGCTCCGTCCGTATAATTCTGTGAAATGGGCGAAAAAGTCTCCGTCTCCATATTTACAAAAAGGGAGCCGATCGAGAGCGGGATAGCGTCCCGATTGCTATTTGAAACGCTTCCGAGATTGGGCTCATAGGGAAGCACGATCTCTTCGAGACCGGAACATTTGGAGAATGCACCATGAATTCTATTTGAGATTGGAGCTCCGAAAGAAAAAACACTGTCGGGTGAAGTGCCCCCCAAAAGTTGGACAAAAAATTAATTAGATGAATTGCGGATGAGTTCGGTATTGCACCGGGCTCATTCCATTTAGTTTGAGAGAGATCCTCTCGTTATTGTAGTAGTCGATATATTCCTCGAGACAGCGGATGAATTCATCCGCCGTCTCGAACTTCTCACCGTAGAACATTTCTACTTTGAGCCGTCCGAAAAAGTTCTCCATTGCACCGTTATCCATACAGTTCCCCTTGCGGGACATACTTTGAATGATATTGTGCTCTTTCAGTTGTTTTTGGTAACTCTCATGTTGGTATTGCCACCCTTGGTCCGAATGGAAGATAGGGCGCGCTCCCTTCGGCAACTTCTCAAATAATCCTTCGAGCATTTCCCTTATTTGCTCTAAGTTCGGACTCTTTGAGATAGAATAGGCTATGATTTCCCTGTTATATAAATCCATGACAGGAGAGAGATACACTTTCTCATCCGCGACATTGAATTGGGTTATGTCGGTAGCCATTTTTTCGAACGGCTTCTCCGCATAAAAGTCTCTCGCGAGGAGATTGTCCGCGATTTTTCCCACTTCACCTTTGTAGGAATGATACTTCTCGTTTTTGCGGTGTTTCCCTTTCAAATTAAGGCTCTTCATGAGCTTATACACTGTTTTGTGGTTCAGAACATAGCCTTTTGCTCTAAGTGAAAGCTCTATCCTGCGGTATCCGTATCTGCCCTTGTTCTCATGGAAGATCTCCGCGATAACCGCCTTCTCTTCGGCATGCTTATCTTTTTTGCTTCGCCTAAGATGATAATAATATGTACTGCGAGCAAGACCGGATATCTTTAATAACACCTTCAGCGGAAATCTCTGCCTTAGTTCCAGAACTACTTGTGCTTTTTGCCACTCTTTTGCTCTTCCGCTCGTACTAAGGCATCCAATTTTTTTAGGTATTCATTCTCCGCTTCAACGTATTCCAACCGTTCCCTTAGCCGTTGGTTCTCCGCTATGAGATCATTCTCGATTTTCTTGTCCAGCGGCTTCTTCCTCGGTCTGCCCTTGCTCTTTTTTCCTCGACGTTCTATCATGAGTCCCGCCGCTCCTTCTTCCAAATATATGCGCTCCCAACGTTTGAGACTCCCCATGTACAGATCTTCTTCCGTGCGGCCATTGGTGCCCCAATACTTCCGCACCGTCTCTCTTTGGCTCAAACCGTTCTCTCGCATATCCATTATAACAGCTATTTTGAATTTCGGCGAGTATTTTTTGTTCTTTCTTCCTTTTTCCTCCATAAAAATATGCACCTCCAAAAGTGTCTAACTTTTGGGGTGCATATCAG